>JAGRMX010000039.1 GCA_020441025.1 Leptospiraceae bacterium | reverse complement strand
TGTCCGTGAGGAGATAGAATCGACATCTTCCGATTGAGCCTGCGCTTCACCGGCTGAATCGCCGCCACATTGGAGCACCAGCCATACAAGCGTCACCGCAATTGGCAGGCAGCGCCTGTTCCATAGGCTCCGACGTTGCGGGGCCTGTTTGCTTGCGTGTTGGTTCATGACTGACCTCTACCCCGGTGCAGTTAATTCTGAGCGCCGGTATCAGCCGACATCATTGGTGGATTGGGCCGCCGGCTCGAGTACAGGACATCCCGGCAGCCGACTGTACCCGCTGGCGTTGTCCGTCTGGCCGGCGTCCAGGGCCATCTTAAAAAAATCGTACACGTAGTGCTCCCCTGTGCGCAGACAGGTTTGAAAGTCGCTCAAATTTTGCACGCCATAGTGAAAACCGACGTCCATCAATAGATCCGAACCGGGCGCCCAGCTATGCGTCCACTGATACACCGACATGGTACGCAGAACGACGGCATCCGGTCCGACCGGCAACCCCAGCACGTTAGCCCGCAGGGCCGCGGGATAAGGCTTGAAAATGGAATACTCTTCGGCATTGGATAAATACAACACGTTTACCGGCGCGTGCACCTGTTGCACGGTTTCGCCGATAGCCCGCAGAGTCGTATCGCCCAGCAGATTGCCCTTTACCGCCCGCATGCGATCGGCCAGGGCCATGCGCCGCAGATAAGCATACTGCTCCGGATCCTGATAGTAGATCTTATAATTATAGCGCGCGGTGGCCGTATTCATGGCCCGCACATAAGCTCGAAAATAATTGCGTGTTTCGGTGTACGCTTTATCAATCAATTCATAATCCGGATCGTTGCCGTATTCATTGCGCAGAAGTTCCCGGGCGCGCTCCACCCCGGTCGTTTCCCATAACTGCAAATATTCGTCGGCCGTGGGGCTGGCTTTTATAAAAGCAATATGCGCCTTGTTAATAGCTACCACTATGCGCGTAAAATCCACGAGATATATAAAATCGCTTTTGGTCCAGGCCGCCAGAGTATAGTTTTGGATGCTACCCACGCCCACATAAACTCCGCCCCGGGTGCGCGTGAGACCGCGATGAAACAGATCCAGCCTGGATTCATTGGAGATGGTGGTGCTGCCCTGATCCCAGCGCGTGGGTTGCAGTTCTTCCTCGGGCGTGGAGCGCAGCAGCTGAATGGCGTTCGTGGCCTGTTCGCTTTGCAGCTGATTTTCTGGCGGGGTACTTGCACAGGCCGCAACCAGTAATACGATTATAAAAGGAGAGCGCGCAATCAGTTTCTGCATTCTTAACATCCGGACGAGACGGTGATTTTCAGACGGGTGGCCGGGTATTATTCTTCCGGCGCCGATAATCCCAGAGATAGTACATGGCGTAGCCAAACAACACCAGTGCCGCGGCGGTACCCGCATAGGTAAGCCCGGCGCCCAACAACTCACCGCCCAGAATTAAGACAACGCAGAGAATATAAAAGGCCGGGAAGTATGGATAGCCAAGCGCACGGTAAAGCAAGCGATCTTTC
Source organism: Leptospiraceae bacterium (assembly GCA_020441025.1). Classification (GTDB taxonomy): domain Bacteria; phylum Spirochaetota; class Leptospiria; order Leptospirales; family Leptonemataceae; genus JAGRMX01. The sequence continues at coordinate 13,391 of JAGRMX010000039.1, read as the reverse complement.
ATGTGCATCAATCCGTGCTCCTGCCCCATTCGATAGCGCAATAGAAACACGCAGCTGATGGTTAAGAGCGATAAAAACAACATGAAGATGGTGGAAATTTTAAGCAGCGATTCAAAACTCTGGAAAACCAGAATCAAAACTACGGCCACCAATCCCTGAACCCACAGACTCCAGTACGGCGATTCAAAACGGGGATGCAGTTTGCGGGCCTGGTTGAAGAAAATGCCATCCCGGGCCATGGCCAGGTACACCCGGCTGCCGGAGAGAATGGTGGTATTCAAGCCACCGAAAATCAAAAAGGCAATCACCAGGCTGATTACCAAACCCACCCAGTCGCCGAATAGAGAACCCCAGGCCCGCGCGGTCAGATCGCCCGGATCGGGTTGAATCATTTCGGTAAAAGGAATCTTGGCCAGCAATACGAAACAGAATAGAATATAGACGATCGTTACCAGGCCCAGACTGATGATCATGGAAATGGGAATCACCCGTTCCGGATTTTTAATATCTTCAGCCAGATAAAGCGTAACGTTCCAGCCGGCATACGTCCAGAAAATGCCGATCATGGCGGTGGCCATACCGCTGAACTGTATGTCCGTTGGCGAAGTGTAGCTCATATTCTGACGCAACAAATCCCAGGATGCTTCATCCAGAAATAGAGTTTGCAACAGCACCATGAAGCCGATGAAAATCAGAATACTGGCCGGCGCGATAGTGGCAATTTTTTGAAAGATAATGCTACGGGTAATGCCCAGATAGTTCAAACAGGTGAGCAAAAGCACCAATCCCACGGCAATCAGGTGCTCGGCCTGTACGGAATAGGCCACTTCCCCGCCCCATTCAAAGGCAAACACGGTTGCGGCAGGATCGGGCAATAGAAAATCCCAGCCCTGGGAAGTGGCGATGGGCAACAACGTCTGGTAGATGGTTTGCCCCTGGTAATGCACCACCGCAGTGGCCATGGCCGCAATCGAGCCGGTGTAGGAGAAAAGCAGACTGATGTAACCGTACAGAAATCCGGTGGAAAGGCCGTAGGTCTTCTTGAGAAAGACATAGTCGCCGCCGGCATGCGGCATCATAATACCCAGTTCGGCGGAACTCATAGCTCCGGCCAGAGCAATCAACCCGCCCAGCACCCATAGACCCAGGAACAGATACGGATTGGCCGTTTGTTGGGCTACGGTGGCCGGCGTCAGGAAAATGCCGATGCCGATGACATTGCCCAGAATGAAAAAAACCGCATCACCGATGCCGATGCGTCGTTTCAGTACGTGTTCGCCCGCTGTGCTATCCAGATTCACTCCGCCTCCGTTCCTTTTTTCGGAAGTCTGTATATGCTCGGCTCAAAACCGAATCGAAGCGGTTTGAGATGAGTTCTTAGCCCTTATCCGGCGGGCGGCTCTGCTGGCCAGCGATTAATTTTCGACCAATCTGTCCGTATAGGGCTGTAGGAACTATTTCATTGCGATTGGTGAGCCGCCGCGCACACATTAGAACTCATCTCAAAGCTATGAGTTCTCGTTGAACAACGCAAATCGGCCGACATCAACCGCGATACATCTTCAGGGTCTGTTGATCGGGCGGGAACAGGTCCACTACCGTGACACCCGGATTGTACATTAAAGCATCGCGCTCTACCACGGAACCGAATCCCATTTCCTGAACGAGGTCGGCCACCATCTTTTTGAGCCGGCCGCTGCCCACCCCATGGACCACATGCACCCGCCGTTCTCCGGCCATAAAGGCTGCATTCAGCTGGCGTTCCAGTTCACGCCGGGCCTCGGGGTAACGCAAACGACGAACGTGAATCTCCCGCATAAAAGGGATTTCCCATTAAACGGCGGCTACGTAGCCGCTATGCACAAATTCCTGAATGGCGTCCGCCAGCGACGTATAGATGGACTCGAACTTTTCATCATCCCTTTCCAGCAGAGTGCAACGAAAGCCGAACAAATCGGTGACGAATGAACTCAGCGGAACCGTGCAGATGTTGCGCGCGCCCAGTAATTGGTAAACAAACCGTCGATCGGCTTCCGCATTGGGGGGAATCTGACTTTCCAGATATGTACGCACTCGATCGTTTTCAATGCGCAACTGCATATCATCCGTCAGCTGTTTATCGAATACCACGCTCAAATAGAATGCGCCCGCCGGCGGATTGACAATCACTCCGGGACATTTGCCGAATATCTCTCCGGCGCGCCGACTGCGCTTTTCAAAGAAGCGATTGCGTTCTACCTGCCAGTCGTTGTACTGCGGGTGACCCAGTATATCCGGGATGACCGTCTGCGGCAGCGTTGTAGAACACACTTCCAGCATCTTAGCGTCCAGGATGGACTTTATATATTTTTGAAAAATGGGATTATCTTTTTGATTGTATACTTCCATCCAACCGCAGCGCGCTCCCGGCCAGGGAATCTCTTTGGAGATGCCTTTTAAGGATATAGCAGGCACATCTTCAATCAGTTCGGAAATGGGCGCGTAGTTTTCCCGATTCTGAAAGACCATGTTCATGTAAATTTCATCGGCTACAATGAACAGTTTGTACTCGCGCGCAATGGCCACCATCTCACGAATCACTTCGCGCGGAAACACGGCGCCCGTAGGATTATCCGGGTTGATGATCATAATACCGGCAATGCTTTCGTTGTATTTGACTTTATTGCGCAATTCTTCCAGGTCCGGCATCCAGTGATTGGCCGGATCCAATCGATAGGTAATGGGCGGATAGCCGGCATGACCCGCTTCGGCGGATGAGTGGGTGGAATAGGCCGGCGAAGGTCCGATGACGCGCGCTTCCCGGCGCAGCAGATAGTAAACTTTATTTACGGCATCCCCCAGCCCGTTGAAAAAAATGATGTCCTCAGGAGTAATGCGCACGCCGCCCCGGGCGTTGCAACGGTCCGCCAGGAACTCGCGGGTGCGCAGTAATCCGCGGGTGGGACTGTACGCGTAAGTGCGATCCTGCTGCACCGCCTCGCTGATGATGTCTTTGATCCAGTCCGGAATATGTTCGCCTTTCTGAACCGGATCGCCGATGTTTTCCCAGGCCATGGGTTGACCGGACAGGCGCTCCACCTCGTTGGCCACATCCGCAATCTTACGGATTTCATAGTTCAGTTCTTCGGCTCCGATATGGACGATGTTCATGCGCATGGGAACACTCCTGGTTTATGTGACGATTGGTGGGCGTGGCAGTCGGGCGGATCGTGGCTGAATTCCGACGACGAAATTCGATCAGACCACGGAAGTACGATTGTCCGCCATGGGTTTTAACCAGAAAATCCGGTGTGCCCTTCCATGAAAATAGAATTCCGGGGTTATCGGTTGTGAGCGGACCAAAGGATCAAACTGCCGTTTTAACCATGAGAATGAAGGAAGGAAGGATCTTTATTGGTTGGAGCTGAAAGATGTTCGATCGCTAAAAAAAGCGTCCCGCCCCCGCCGAAGCGGGGGCGGAGGGACGGAAAGTATCAATCACTTTTCATTTATCGACCGTGGGCAGTCCGACTTTAGGCTCGTGATATAATATTCCGCGGTTGAATCGATATTGAAACGATTTCGGGCCGATTGCTTCACGCTGCTTCGCACACAGGCGACAGAATGCCGCGTGTTTGTCGCTTATCGGGCGGTAAGAACCCTCTCAGGAGAACGAACAGCCCGATGAAGGCAGGGATTGCCAATCGCCCTCGCCCACACGTCGCCACTGGGCCGGACGAAAGCGGGCCTTATAGTTCATGGCCGCGCACTGGGGGATGTAATAGCCGGGGTAAAAAAAACGCAAACCGCGTTGTTGCGCCATTTCAATTTCCAGGAGAATTGCGTAGGTGCCGGGACTGTAACGGGCCATCTCCGGATCGAAGTAAAAGTACACGGCGGAGAGCGCTTCGGCCACCTGGTCCAGAATGGCGACACCCACCAGCCGTCCGGCATGATAGAGCTGCAATTCGAATGTATTGTGTCCCAGGAAGCTATCGACAAAGAATTCCCGGTATTGCCGTTCGTTGATGCGCTCGTTGCCCGTCCGATCGTGCTGAAATTCCAGATAACGATTGTACAGGGCCAGCTTTTCCGGCGTGCAGGAAGGCGACGCGACGGTATGCTGAAATACCTCGCTGCCGCGACGACGAACCCGTTTCTGATTGCGCGACAAATGAAAATCGTTTACGTCGATCCGCAATATATGACATTCCAGGCAGTCGGAACAATCCGGCCGATACACATGCAGGCCGTGACGGCGATAGCCGTTGTCCAGAAGCAGGCGATACATCACGCCGACATAGCGACCATCGAGAAACAGAAGCGATGAGTCGCGGTCGGGTAAATACGAACACGGCCCGTGGATATGACCCAGGTACAACTGGTCTTCCAGTGTTTCCAGAGATACCTTCATATTGACGCTACCCCGAAGGGGTATTATATTAGAAGTAACAATTCCTCCCGGGAGCGTCATCCGGAAAAGTAATCGCTCCAGGTTTTTCGCACGCAATTGCAGGGGCCCGGTAGCTCTTAATTTCCATGCGGCCCTCTGGCGGACGACCGAATCCGTCTTTACCACCAACCCCGGCTCCCGGATCGTGACTGCATGAGTCGTAGTTACAATTTCGCAGCCGGACCGGCTACTTTACCGACCGGTGTGCTGGAAACCGTACAGAAAGAGCTCCTGGATTACCAGGGCACCGGGACCTCCCTGATGGAAATGTCCCACCGGGGCAAGATTTTCGACGCCGTATACCAAAAGGCCGTGTCCGACCTGCGCCGCATTGCCGGCATTCCGGAACGTTTTGACATTTTATTTATGACCGGTGGCGCATCCACCCAGTTCGCGTTGATTCCGCTGAACCTCTCCGGCTCGAATCGTAAAGCCGGTTACATCAACACCGGCGCCTGGTCTAAAAAGGCGATTGAACAGGCTAAAATTCAAAAAGTAAACGTGCACGAAGTGGCCAGCAGCGCCGACTCCAATTTCAATTATATCCCCGATTCTTTTGATATTGTGGACGGCCTGGACTACATCCATATGACCTCCAACAATACCATTTTCGGCACTCAGTTTCAGAAGTTACCCGATCCCGGCGGCACGAAGCTGGTAATTGACATGTCTTCCGATTTCTTATCGAAACCTATCGACTGGACTCACATCGGCATGGCTTATGCCGGTACTCAGAAAAACGCCGGCCCTTCCGGGTTGACCGTCGTGGTAATTGATAAAGACTACTACGATCGCGAACGGGAAGACACGCCTACCATCTTTCGTTACAGCACGTTTGCTAAAAACGACAGCATGTACAATACGCCGCCTACGTTTCAGATATATGTATTCGGTCTCGTGCTGGAATGGCTGGATTCCATGGGCGGATTGAAAGGCATTCAACAGCATAATGAATCCAAAGCCGCCTTGATCTATGATGTCATCGATTCCATGCCGGAGTTCTTTCTGGGTCACGCCCGCAAAGATTCGCGTTCGTTGATGAACATCACCTGGAATTTTCCGGATAAAGAATTGGACCCGGTATTTCTCAAAGGCGCCGACGAAAAACGCATGCCCGGCTTGAAAGGCCACCGCAGTGTGGGCGGCCTGCGTGCTTCGGTTTACAACGCCATGCCGAAAGAAGGCTGCCAGGCGTTGGCGGATTATATGCAGGCCTTTGCCGGCGAACATAAAAAGTAAACTCCGGGAATAATTCGTAAGTAATCCCAAAATAATTCATTGCCGGCAGACGCTTGTCGGCGGTAGAATCACGGCCGGAGTGAAAAACCGATCATGTGGGTTCGACTGGGCGATGAAGAAATCCTGAATTTACACCACGTGCTTTCCATCAAGAAAGCCGGCGGCAATCTGGAAGTGCGGTATAATAACCCCACGCAAAATCGCACCATCCGCTTCAGTGATCCCCAGGACCGGGACGCGGCCTTTGAGCGGATCATGGAAAACCTGATCAAACTGCGCCTGGCCATGGAGTGAGACTCCTTTCCCGGGATTGTATCCGGAAATATAATCGCACTCCCACCCGCATGCGCGCGGGACGGTCGTATCCCGCACGCCCGATAAAATGCGTATGCGGCAATCAAGAGCTTACAATTGTAAATGTCAGCTCAATAGCTCCTCTGCCGTTAAATCCACAATGCTCTCTTCAGCACGACTCTCTTTATATTCATCAGACAAAATTTGGAGTCCTCTGCGATTGGCCTGGTAACTCAGCCTGTACAGAATAAATTCTTTGATAGTAATGATATGATGGATTTCCCTATTCGGTATACATGGCAAAAATTTCCCCCATTCCCTGCGGGGCATGCGGCACGTAATAAATGCAAGCACACCTCCATTTAAAGGATGAATGGCCTTAAAAGTTGCGATGAACCAACGCGGCATTTCAAGTGAGGAATTCACTACAATTCTAAACATTTTCTTCTCCTGATTGGTAACAATTTGCGTTGACCATATCACCTGAAGAATTATCGGAGAAGCCCCTCTGGTTTTTTCTTTAGAGAATAAAAAATAGTCACACCACCCTGCGCGGCTTTTATGTGCCGCCAGAAAACAACCCCGACTATCAACGGCGTGCGGGAACGACCGGTTGCGCAGACAGGAGGTCGGAGCTACCCGGCAGCCGGGCAAGGAAGCCTGACTGCCGGGGACGGTCGTATCCCGCACGCCCGATACAATGCGATTGTTTCAAAAGCGGCGCAGGAAGGCCGCGCGCGTCACTCACCGATCGAATATACTGTCGTGTAAGTACTGATACCGCCGGTAGCCCGGTAGACCGTCAATTCGCGTTGACTGAAATCCATCCGGAATCCCTCCAGATCGTCATTATAAAAAACGATCCGATTGGCGCTGCGACGCAGGTGGTAGGTGCCCGACCCGCCATACAATCCCGAGTGAATGGTGATTTCATCCGGCTTGCGTTCAATGGAAAGCCGATTGCCCATGCGCACATTGTCTTCATCCAGCAAAAGAATTTCGCTGTCGTTCCAGAAGCCCGGAATGCGCGCACCGCGATCCGTCTTGTAAATGCGCGCAATCGACCAACTGCCAAAAATCCCATGTGGATCGTACACAATCTCGCTGCCATTCTGTTCCAATCGAATATCCTGGTCGCTCGACAACCAGCCGCCGCGAAAAGTCGCTCCGTTCTCCAGCAAATCCACTTCGGTCGTACCGCCGAAAGTACCGTGATCGATGGTAACTCGATTGCCATTCTTACGAAACGTGGTGGAACCTCCGAAGAATGAATCGTCGGTTTTTACAATGGTGAAGCTGGCCTTATTTTCCAATTCAAACAGTTTAATGATATCCATCCCCAGGTTCAGGTTGGCGTCCAGAAACAATCCGTTGCCCAGGTCCACGCCCAGATAATGATAGGGCACCGGTTCCGTTCGCTGCTCGGTAATCATCTGCCCGGACGAATCCATGCGTGTTGTGGTATAGGTGCGCGTTTGACGACGCATATCCACCCGCATGCCGAACACATCCCAGGCCAGCTCTACCCGCAACGGATCGAACGGTAATAGACTGCCGGCATCGGGAATGTCGGTCGGCTCAAGCGACCGACACCCCGCCAGAGCGGTCATAGTCAAAGCGAAAATTGTTGTAAGACGCAGTATGAATCTCAAATGACTTTCCTTCTCCCTGCAAGCAGGCATGTTTGATTGAACGATTAAATGCGCATTCGGGAGCATTGTGTTTTTTCGTCGATGAATCGACTTAACCGGCAACAATCGCAATCGATTATAGATTCAAATTATAATTCACACCGGTCAAACTATGATTGCCGGGCTCATTGTTCAAACAATAGCTGCGACAGGTGCTATCATTCGTGCAGGTGGTGCCATAATAAATAATCAGGAATTGTAGATTGGGATAGGTGGTCTGGGAACCCTCGCAGGAACCGATCACGTCCTCCACTCCGCAGCCAATTCCATCTGTCCAGGTGCCGCTGATTTGCGAGCAATACGATCGCGCTTTTTCACCGCCTTCCACGCTGTTCAACCGAAATGCGGACATATTGATGCAATAGTTACTCGAACCTACCACACAATTGCCATTCAATTCTCGCTCCGTTTGATACAGGATGGTCAACTGGGCAAGGTACTCGTTTTGCTCTTCTTCTTTTTCCTCTTCGGAATTGTCAAAACAGCCAATCGCAATCACCGGCAAACACAACATGAAACCGGCGAAGAGTACGCGGCCGATCCGGCGCGTATCCGGTCGCCTGCGTAGAGCATCAAAGCCAAAGATTTCTCTGATTGCGTGCATACTCCCAGCCTACCACGCACCTGTGAATAATGCCAGCATTTATTGGCGGACTTCCCGGGACCGTTTGCGTCTTTAAGCCGACATTATGTTTTTCCGCGCAAATGGCGCCATCCGGGATTTCGGAAAAATTATTACACTCCACGTAGATGAATATCTACAGTCGGAATTGAATCAGTACGGCTCGTCTTTCATGTCAAAAAAGGACGCCAGCTGATTCTTAGCGTCAATAAAGCCCTCGCGGATCAGGTTGTCCGCCTGGCGATTGGAAAAATTCAGAATCGAATGAAATCCAAGCATACGCTGGGGCGCTACGGTTACCAGACGCAGATCGTTCAAATTCCAGGCCCGGCGAGTCCAGTTGCGCAAAAAGTTTTGCTCCTGCCGCAGCTTATAATCCCACGCCAGGTGCGCCAGAAACGCTTCATAGGAACCGATTAATTGCTGCTCAAAGACGCGTTCGATGGCATCCCGCCGATTGCGGGGTAACGGCAGTCGCGAGCCGCCTACCGGTGAAAGCAACACCACAATGATTTCCCGGCAGCCGCGCTCCAGGGCCGGCAAAATGGGATTGTTCATCATCACACCGCCGTCCCAATGGGGTTCCCCGTCGATATATTGCCATGGAAATAAAAGCGGAATAGCGCTGGATGCCATCACATGTTCAATGTCGATTACATCCTGATTGAAAAACTTAATTTCAGATGTAAGAATGTTAACCGCCGTAATGACGATCTCATGAGGGGAATGGCGCAACATGGGCACATCCATGCGCTCGTGCAAAAGTTGCTTCAAGGGGGCGGTATCAAAAAACGGAGTGAATCCCCGCCGCATCAGGACGTGCAGGATTTGACGCAGGATGGATATCCGAAATACCCGGCCGCGCTCAATGGTCTTCCAGAGTTGAATCAACTCCTCCAGATTCATACCACAACCAATGGCGGTCGCGTTGATGGCCCCCACGGACGTTCCGCAGATCAAATCGGGTTTCCAGCCCATCTCCAGCAGGAACTTCCAGACACCCACCTGATATGCGCCCCGGGCGCCGCCACCGGAAAGAATCAGTGCTCTGCGGTACTTCTTTTTCTGCGCCATGAGGGCAAATTGCCTCGCTCTCACGGCAGGGCAAGCAGAGTATCCACCCGTTCAGTTGCCGGCCGATTGAATCAGAGTATGACTCTGGGTCTCGGCCTGAATAAATCGCTCGGGATTGAAACGATAGACCACCAGCACCAGATACGGCCCCGCTTTTACGATGTAAGCGTAATCGGTGAAATGAATATTGCGCAACTCGGTTAGAATCCCCCGCACAAAAGCCGAGTCCCGACTGATATGTTGAAAACGCAACTCGTCCGCCGAAAGATCGGGCAGGAATTGCCCGGAGCCGTTCGGATCTTCCCGGGGCAAAATGCGATTCAGACTGGCCAGCAGATTCCGGCGCAGAGTCGCTTCGCCGGGGCCATGGTCATCGGTCAGCTCATCCAGGTAGGTATTATAAAACTCCCGATCCAGGTTCGAATCGGTTCCTTCAATCATATCCTCACCGGCCGGCAATCGGGTGGCGCTCAGAGCCAGTACGCAGGCCAGCAAGCCGATCCATCGGTTGACACCGCTCACCGTAATACTATCGGCATACCCGGATTATGGCCCAAAAGCTTTCTCATTGGTCCAGAAAGTCTTCTCAAAGTGATTTTGCGATAAACCGACATAAATAAACAGGCAACAACCCGACCGCCGGACCGACTTTATTCCGAATTCAGCAAAGCACTTGCAATGCAAACGGATTCTGTTAAACACAGGTTCCGCGTTCATATAATTCCGGGTAAACGGCGGATTCGGGACCATACGGTCAATAGCGCGATTTGAATCGATGAATCAAAATGAGGAACATAAGAATGGTGCCGCAGCCGGTCCACCGGAAGACCCCCGACCGACACTCGAGGTAAGCGACGATAAAATGGAAGCGACCCTGCTTCTGCGGGGTTCGCGCCGTCACGCCATACTGCCGGAAGAAGTCATCGATTTGCTCGACGCCCACGGCATCATATACGGGGTCGATATCACCGGCATCAAACGTCAGGTCGGCGAATACAACCAGCGCTATGAAAAACAACCCAATATGGATATTCTGTGCGCCAGGGGCACTCCGCCGGAACCGGGCCGAGACGGCAAAATTGAAATTTTAATCGAACCGCCGCCGCCGGTATCTTTCGATGATCACGGTCGAGCCGACTATCGCAATATCCAGAAGTTTCGCACCGTGGACAAGGGCCAGGTGGTGGCACGGCGCATTCCGCCCATTCCGGGCAAGCCCGGCATGAATATCTTCGGTGAGGATGCCGAGCCGGAGCCGCCCGCCGATCCGCAATTGAACTGCGGTCCCAACATCCGTCTGAATAGCGCCACCAATGAATACGCGGCCATAGTCCGGGGCATATTCATCAACGATAAAGATCGTATTGACGTTAACCCGGTTTTAACCGTGCCGGCCAACGTGGGCCTCGATTCGGGTAACGTAACCTATGACGGCAACGTAAAAATCGGCAACACAATCGAACGGGCCGCATTGGTCTCGGCTACCGGCGATGTGGAAGTGGGCGGGATGATCGAATCCGGCAACGTACGGGTGGGCGGTTCTCTCACGGTACACAAAGGAATCAACACACGTCGGGAGGGCATGATCAATGTTAACGGGAACTGCTACTCGACTTACATTGATAATTCGAATTTAACCGTGGCGGGTTCGATTATAGTATTCAAATCGGTCATTGCCAGCCACATTATATGCTACGGCGACATGACTCTTTCGGGCAAAGGTTCCACGCTCTCCGGCGGCGAGCTGCATCTGTTCGGTTCGCTTTCGGCGGATACCGTCGGCAATCGCACGGGCATTGTAACCCGCATCTATCTGGGCGTACATGAAAAATACATGCAATACTATAAGGTCCACGTCAAAGAACTGGAACACGCCGAAAAGGATTTTGAGAAACTGCGGGACGATGTACTCAAAATAAAAAACTATATTACCCGCGCCCGGGGAAAAATCCCGGTTGAAAAACAGGCACAGTTTCGCCAGATATATAAAAAATATAAAGAACAGGTAGAGTTGCGCGAACGCCTGCAACAGCAGGTGACCCAGTTTCGGGAGAATCGTTACAACAACAATGAAGTCCGGCTGATTGTGCGGGATACGATCCTGCCGGGCGCGGAGATCCATTATCGCAATTTCGTCGAAAAGATCACCGCGCCGCAAACGAAAGTCGTATTTCGATTCTTCCCCGGCCAGGAAAAACCGGGCATGGAAGCGTACAGGGGACAATAATGGCAAAAAAGAGTGAAGCGGATCTGCGAACGGACATCAATAAGGCAATTGAAATATATCAGCCCATTACATTTGTGACTTTCTATCTCAGCGATTACGGCGAAATGGTGGTGAAACTCATTTCCGAGAGTATTCTGCGGCGGTTTGAGCGGTTCGACATGATGGAAATCGTGTATACCGCCGCCAAAGAGCTGATCATCAACGCCACCAAGGCGAATATCAAACGGGTGCTGTTCCACGACCGGAATTTGAATCCGGATAATCCGGAGCAATACGCCGAAGGCCTGAGGTTGTTCAAAGACGAATTAAACGAGGACAACGTTCGCAAGTATGTGCCGAAATTCCGGGCTCAAAACCTGCCCGTGCACGCCACGTTTTATTACAGCCCGGAAGTGTTGAATATAAAAGTTAAGAACGCTTTCCCGCTGTTGCCGCAGGAAGAAAAACGCATCCGTGATAAATTTTACAAGGCACGCTCTTTCTCCAGTCTGATTGATTTTTACACCGAATACAGCGACGACACGGAAGGTGCCGGACTGGGTCTGACCATGGTAGGTATTCTGCTGGATAACACCGGTATTGACCGACACGCGTTCACCCTGTACAGCAACAAGATTTACAATGAGACCGCGGCCAAGCTGGAGATTCCGTTGACCGACACGTATGTTTCCAAACGCAGGCGATTTGAGATTGAGCGCGAAGACCGGGGACTTTCCGCCGATGAATTACGCCACCAGTTCCAGGCTAAAAGCATCGAGCCTTATACCGGACCGACCACAGCCGGCTGAAATCCGCCGACCAATCTCCTCGCCCTCTCCTTCCACTGTGAAGCCAATGCGTCATCCAAAGAGGTTAGTAGCAAAAAATGGCTTTGTGCTTCCGTTCGTCTGATGGACATATAACGAAACATGGAACGGAAACAATACGATTATTTGATCATCGGTGGAGATGCCGCCGGGCTGAGCGCCGTCGGACAGATCCGGCGCATGCATAAGGAAGCAAGTATCGGCGTGCTGGAGCGCGGCGACATTATATCATATGGCGCCTGCGGACTACCGTACGCCATAAGCGGACAGATTGATGATTTCAATAAACTGATTCATTTCACACCGGATGCCTTCGCCGCCCGCAACCACTGCGATGTATTGACCGGCACCGAAGCAATCGCGGTTGATTTTGAAAAGCATAGCGTCACGGCGCGTTCCGCTCAGGGGGAGGCGCAGTTTCAGTACGGTAAGATGATTATCGGAACCGGAGCCGAAGCCGTGCGCCCCGCACTGATTCCCGCGTCCGATCGTTTTCTGGTGCTTAAAAGCATACCCGATGGGCGCGCCATAGCGGAACGCATTAAGGCCGTCGGCGCGCGCAGCGTGTTGATTCTGGGCGCCGGTTACATCGGCCTGGAAATGGCCGATGTGCTGCATTCCATGGGTCTGCAAATTGAAATTGTGGATATGGCCGATCGCCCGGTACCGCGCATGCCGGCCGCCATCAGCAAGGCCGTTGCCCGTAAGCTGGAAGAAAAGCAAATCCCGTTGTACGCAGGCGAGGCCATCCAATCGGCTCGCGATACGGGCACGGGCATCCAGTGCGCCACTTCGAATCGCACGCTGGACGCGGACCTGGCCGTAGTGGCTATCGGTATACGACCGGCCACCGGGTTCTTAGATGAATCTAAAATTAAGTTAGTAAAAGGAGCTATCGACATCAACGCATTCGGTGAAACGTCGGTGTCGGACGTGTATGCCGGTGGCGATTGCGCTCTGGCGTACCACCGCCTGCTACGCAAGAATGTGTACATGCCGCTCGGCA
>JAGRMX010000399.1 GCA_020441025.1 Leptospiraceae bacterium | reverse complement strand
TATAGTATATGAACAGATTATAAATCAAATAGGTCGGAATGGCAATCAGCAGACCGGCTGCCGTGGTAATCAGAGCCGTTTCCACGCCACCCGCCAGGTCGCGCGCGGTCGGTGCTTCCTTGATTACGAATTCCAGAAAGCTTTCGCGCATACCCACTACCGTGCCAAAAAATCCGAGCAGGGGCGCGAGGTTTCCCAGATTGGCCAGTAGATTTAATCCGCGCTCCAGTTTCGAAATTTCCACCGTGGCGTTTTTCTCGACCGTAGATTCAAATCGAGCGCCGCCTTCTTTCCTGTGCTCCAGACCGTAACTCAAAACCCGCGCGATCAAACGATCATCCTGTTGAAGTTCCTGTTCGAGGGAATCCACATTACCGGAGCGCATTTTTTCAAGCAGCCACTCAAAAAATCCACGCGTATCGACCTTCTGCCTGCGAAAATAAAACAGACGCTCCAGAGAAAAGGCAATGATGATGGTGGAAATCAATCCCAGTCCCACCATGGTCCAGCCGCCCTTATAGATTACTTCAAAAATCGATTCTTCCCCCGGGTTTTCATCCGCCGCCATGTCATCCGGGGCCGCGTCTTCCGAGTCAGCTGCGGATTCATTTTCGGTGTTGTCCGCCGGGGCTGTTTCTTCCGCACCGGTGGGTTGTTCCACCGGTTGGGCCCATATGGCCACCGCCGGGGCGATACTCAGCAGGCATAAAAAGAAAATCGCGTAGAGATGGTATTTTCGGAATGTCGTATTCAACTTTTTTTCCTTTTCATGGGAGAGTGGTCGATTGACCAGAGTCGCCCTCCGCATTTAAGTGTAAAGGAAATTGCATTTAGTACGGGGTTGTATGCCGGTTGGGAAATCGATTTGTCTGGCCGGAGTCGGCCAGACTCCGGGTCACGCCCCAGGTTTCGTATGGAAGTAAATGGAAAATCATTACAACTGGATGCAAATCCCGGTATCCGGAATCTACTGGATTTGATTGGACACTATGGTCTCGATCCGGTTACGATTGCGGTTGAAATTAATGGTGAAATCCCCAAACGCGATCAATGGTCATCCATCGCCCTGAAAGAAAGCGATCGGATTGAATTCATTCGATTTGTAGGCGGTGGTTAGTCTGTTACGGACGCTGGCGGAGCAGGTGGTGTATCCCATTCTGGATCTGGATACCTGTCATAAAACCGAACGCGATCCCTTCGATGTAATCGCGCAATGGCAGGAACTGGGATTACGATTGTATCAGTTGCGCGCCAAAGGACTGCAAACCCTTCCGTATGCGGACCTGGCCGCAAAGCTGCGCAGGGCTTTTCCGGAAATGCGCATCATCGCCAACGATATGGTCGATGCCGTGATAAACGATCCCGAACAGTTTTATGGATTGCACCTGGGACAATCGGACGTGGCCGGATTAAGTGACGCCCGGCGAGCGAGATTGCTGCATTTACGCGCCGGGCGATCATCATTTTTGCTGGGAACGTCTACGCATAATCTCAATCAATTGTCTGCGGCACTGAATCAGCGTCCGGACGTTTTGAACGATCTGCGGGCCTTACCCGGAGACATCGCCAATACCAGGAAAAACGCTCAACTGCCCTGGGATTACGTTGCACTGGGTCCCTGCTACCCGACCCATTCCAAGCCGACCGGAATGGATCCGGTGATAACTATAGAAGAAATCCGCTTTATTCTGATGGAAGCTGCTCATCAACTCCAGGGAAAAACCCTGGTATTCATTGGTGGCCTGACCCGGGCCCGAATTGCGGAATTGCTGGCCGTTCTGAAGGGACTACGCAAAACAGGCTCAACAGACACCATCCAGCCGGTATTTGCTCTCATCGGGGCGGCCATGGATGCCACAGAATTACGCAAAATATTGATCCAGTGCGCATCGTACAGTGATTGACCCCGCAGGGGACATAATTACGGTGTCTGGATTATGGATCGAGGAACCACACTGGTGGAACGAAGCTCAGCTAAAGAAGACCGGGACTATTTGCTGGATTACAAGTCCATCGATCTTTCGTCGATTCGGCGGGAAGACATTCTGGATGTTCCCGTAGACAACATCAATCGAGATGAGGCTGTGGCCCTGATTCTGGAAATGATTGAGAATCGCAGTGGACCGCACCATGTATTATTTCTGGATCCAATCAAACTTATGCGATTACGGCGCAGTAAAAAGCTGCGGCATATCCTGGACGACGCGCGACTGGTTCTGGCGGATGGAGCCGGCATTGGCTGGGCGGCGGCTCGCCTGGGCACTCCTTTAAAAGAACGTATTCCCATGATTGCCATGATCATGGATATTGTGCGACTGGCCTGGAAGCAGGAATACACCATCTATCTGCTGGGTTCACGCATGGAATACCTGGAGCGCGTGTTTTTTAATATGCAACGTAGCTTTCCGGGCGTACGCATTATCGGTCGACAGGAAGGTTATTTCGGCGGTGAGCGGGAAGCGCTGGTAAAAGAATCGCTACGCAAATCGGCGCCCGATATTATTTTTCTGGGGATGGGTTTTCCCACGCAGGAACAATGGCTGCACGAGAATAAAGAGTACCTATCCCGATCGGTGGTCATCGGAGTGGACGGTGCTTTTGATATATTGTCGGGGAAGGAAAAGAAAGCCCCGGATTGGTTTCAAACCCGCGGATTGGCCTGGTTCTGGCGCACACTTGCGCGTCCGCTGTATATCGATCGCATGTTCGCTGTTTTCTTCTTTTTCGTTATGACGCTATGGCGATCTTTTCGCAAACGCTGAGAAAGTAGGTCGCTGTCGTTTTCCTGCAATCGAATCGCAGCCTGATAGGTTCCGGAATACCCATCAGACCGGCTGCTGATAAAAAACGCCCGGTAAATACAATTCAAGATTTGATTGTAACCCGTTTACAATTCGTTACGTAATGAGTACAGCACGGGTGAAATCCAGTCGTCAATCAACGGTTCACGTTCCGTATCATTTCCGTTCTTAAAGGCCAGATTCAAATTGGTGCGCGCAATTTCGTGGTCATGTCCGACGCGATGGGCCGTATCCACGGCATTGTAATAATAGAGCAGGGCGTTCTTTTCCAGCTCTTTTAATTCCTGCGGATTGCCTCCGCGTTGCTTCAACTCCAGAAACTCTTTCTCGTAGATGGCCCCGATGTTATTGTAAACGGCGGCCAGAGTGAGCAGATAGTAGCGCTGTTCTTTGGTGGATGCGTCCTGGGAGGCTACTTCCAGCACCTCGCGTTCAAAATCGGACTCGACCTTGAGATAGTTGCCCAGTGCCGCTCTCTGTTGATCGGTGTAAAAATAAGCGTTGCCCCGGGCCATAAGCAACACCGGGTCCGAGTTACTGTACAGCGGATCAATTTGTTCCCATTGTAGTAACGCCTTTTCAAAATCGCTATTCACATAATCGATCCAACCCATCCAGAACAGAATATTCGTGCGCGCATTCTCGTCTTTAATGTTTAGCTCAAGGGCCTGATCAAAGTACTCCCTGGCCTGAACCAATTGTTGACGTCGCTGACGTACCTCTTCGGTTTCCACGCGACTGGCCCGGTAGGGATAAATGCGCGTGTCGGGAAAACCGAGGGTTTCGGCATCTTCGAAGCCGGCATGGCGCAGAAAACTGA
>JAGRMX010000398.1 GCA_020441025.1 Leptospiraceae bacterium | reverse complement strand
CCGTGGAAACTACATCCCACATTTTTTTTTTTTTTTCGGCGGAATCAATTTCAGCCAGGTCGCTCAATGGATTGCGCGAAGAGAGACGTAACTCGCCGATATCCAGATAAATGGGAATCTCACTGTAGCGCGGTAGACAGTTCACATCGAAAAAAGGCGCACAACCGGTATCCACCGGATGAATTAAACCCGCGACGCTATCCTCGGAATCGACAAAGAGCTTATTATCGTTGATTTGTGAAAAATCGAGCGGATTGTCGGTGGCGTACGTCCCTTTTAACAACACCAGCATGCGATGATTCAACAGGCTGGATAATAGCGGCAGAAAATCATCACCATTCAGGGCGGAACAACCGGTATTGCTTACACCGACTGTGACGACCAGCACACTCCCGAAAATGTACCGTCGTAGTACCTTCCCGGCGGTTTGTTTTATTTTGCTCCCATAACACTTCATACAAAGACAATCCTCTTCCCGCGAGTCGCTTTCATCAAATGATGAACGATACCATCAAGCCGAAATGAAAGAAATGGCCGTTATCGATCTCATATACTTCCAGTTGATCCCGGGGGTCTTCCAACCCCGGAAAAAAATAGGAATATTGCGCTTCGGGCGGTGGATCGAGATGTTTTTCATAAATCAAATCATAATCTAGGCGCAACCCCACTCGCAAGCGGCGACTGGCCGGAATGGAAAACTCCAACCCACCGAAGAATAACGGTTCCCAACCACTGCGATTGGCCGGTCGCACTTCCAGCCAGGCCGCTCCACCACCCAGCTTGATGTACGTCTGGACTTTAAAATCCAACGGCAGGCGATACGCAAGCGCCAGATGCACCGGCACGGCGGTTAATTTCTGTGTGGTCTGCGAAAAATACTGACTCCAGGAGAATCCGAGTTCCGTATAGAAGACCCACGGCCAGTTGACCCGATAGAAACCTCCGCCGCCCACGTTCGCATCCAGAACATCATCGACGGCGGTTCCCGGAATAGGGTTGGACGCGCCTATCCACAGGCCGACTTCATGTCGTTTGCGAGATACTCGCTCTTGAGACAACAGGGCCGTCGGCAGCAGCGCGACTACTGTCACTGTTATATAAATCCAACGCTTCATTAGCAGTCTGCTGAAAAAGCTCGCATCGTTTTACGGACGGCTTTCTCAGCGGCCTTTTCAGGCTATTTGGGTAGCGGATTCCGCCCCGGGCACGCCTTCAATCAATAAAACACCTGGAATCCGGCCCGGGCTGCACGGTTATTCGAGTTCCCGAATACAAATCTCCCGGAGTTCCGACAAATTATTTCAGGCATGTAATGAGGCGCGTAAGATCTACGGCGACCTTCGATATCCATAATCCGGGAGAGTCTGTAGACAGGGAACCTGCGCAAACTCGGGCGGATAGTACGCCGTGCGAAAATAGAGACCGGAGGGCGGGGCGGTGAATCCGGCCTGCTTGCGATCTCCGGATTTGATTATGTCCAACAGGGGAGTTGCCAGCTTACCACGTGCGCGATCCAGGAGCGTACCCACCAGTATACGAATCATATTGTGTAAAAACGCGTTGGCCCGTACCCGCAACGCAAAGATCGGCTGCATGCGGGTCAACGTATCTTCAATCTGTCGGAACTCCGCTATATCCATATAGCGCAGGGTAGTTTCTTCCCGGTATTCTGTGCGGGTGAAGGCCGCAAAATCCTGTTCACCCAGAATGGACTGTAATTCCGAATTCAAGGCCGGCAGATCGAGCGGCTCACGCACCCAGAGACACTTACCCATCCAGAATCCGGGACGTACCGGGCCATTGTAGATCAAATACTCATATTCCCGCGCCATACACGAAAAGCGGGCGTTGAAATGCGGCGGAGTGGCACAACATTGCAGAGCCACAATCGCCGTGGGCAAAAGTGAGTTCAGGGAATGACAGAAACGGCCGCCGTCCTCGATTGCATGATCCGTATGAAAGGAAACTACCTGGCCGGTGGCATGTACGCCGGCATCGGTTCGCCCCGAACATTGCACCCGCACACCGGCTCTGAGCACAATGCGCATGGCCCGCTCCAATTCCACCTGGATAGTGCGGGCATTGTTCTGAATTTGAAAACCGGAAAAACGACCGCCATCGTACGCCAGCAGCAGCGCATATCCGAATTTGCCTTCCGTCATAGGCGGATCATTTTAAAGCGTTTATAAGATTTTAACTCAAGCCGCACCGGCGCCGGTTTTTTCGGTCAGCTCTTCCAGCATTTCGGCAATCTCTTCGTACAGATCTTTGGCCATATCGATGATAGCAGTCGGCTTGGAAGACGAGGCCTTGCCCATTCCGTACAGTTTGCCAAGATGCATTTTACACCGATCGAGAATCTGAAATTTTTGTTCATCCGTCGGCGCCAGTTGATCCAGGTATTTGCGTGTAAGATAACCATTTAGATAAATCACACCGTCAAAGCCCCAGTTTTTATCCGTATCCGGTCCCATAAGATTGATAAACTGCTCGTGCGGTTCCCGTCCGTTACTCATAATTTCCAGAGTGGGACTGTAGTACTGCACCGCTTTCATATACAGTAAATCCTGAATTTTTTTGAAGCCCAACCCGGGAAACTCTTCTTCCATATCCCCGAATAGCCAGGCGCCCCGAATGGCGCAGATGGCTTTTTTGGGCGTGGGTGCCACATCCATGCCGCGTTTCTGGTAACAATCGATGGCCAACACGTAACTGGCCGCACCCAACACCAGATTCCGATCTTCATTAAAATCCACCGGACCTACTATTTTTTCGATTCCCTGTCGTCGGGCCATCGAACCGTTTTTTAATGTGGTCGCTTCATCGCTTTCCAGTTTGTTAAAATCGTTTTGAAAGGAAGAATACAGACACTGAGGACATACAATAATGGTATACGCCATAGGATACACGCGACCGAACTTCTTGCTGATTTCATATAAACGACGTAACTCGCGAGTCAGTTTGCCCGCAATCAGTCGGCCACCACCGGAATGCATTTGTTCACGATAATGCTCAAAATTGCATACCGGACATTTGGTAACATCCTTTAAGCGATAGGAAATGGATTTCTGGCGTTTACTCATTTTTTGAGATCCTCGGACGGGCGGATGTGCACCGATTCGTTATGTCTCCTGCCCCGTATTCCGGTCAATAGTTTCCGACCGGTTTACCGGGGACATGGAAATTTTCATTTGCCGACAATCAGGTTTCAAGCGATTATTTCCGATAGGATTAAAGACCGGGCAAGAAATGCCCGTTGCGCCGGAATTATTGAATAGAGCACCGAAAATGAAGAAATCAAACCCGATTGTTCGCTATACCCTCCTGACTCTGGGATTGGCCATGCTGGTCGGTCTTAGCAGCCCCACGGAAGCCTTCTCCGTGGCCGAGAAGGCGCAGGCCAAACGCATGGAATTGATCGGCTATATGCGCGCCCTGAAACCCATGGTATATAACTATCCCTGCGACCCCTTCCCGGCCTGTATGGAAGACCTGGCCAATCAGGAAGAGGGGATCGAAGCGGGTGAACGAATTAAACTGTTTAATGAGATTCAGCGCGTATACCAGGAAGGACTGATTTACTTTTATGAAGGCAACTACATCAATTCCTACAATCGTATGC
>JAGRMX010000397.1 GCA_020441025.1 Leptospiraceae bacterium | reverse complement strand
GGACTGATGCGGCACATCGATCAATTGATCGCTCGACGCATACGTACGGAAACCGCGGAGATTCTCGATAAAACCGATTGGCGCATACAGATAAATTGCTCCGGAATCAACATCGACGCTCCCTACATAGATTTTCTGATTGAAGTGCTCGAGCCACATCGCTTCCCCGGAAGATTCACGATAGAAATTACCGAACACATGTTACTTGGTAATTCCGCCGAAACAGTCCGATTGGTCGAGCGCATGCAGGCGGTCGGATTTCAAATAGCCCTGGATGATTTCGGCACCGGCTATTCTTCCCTGGCTTATCTACAGCGCTTACCGATTGATTACTTGAAAATTGATCGAACTTTCGTCGCGAATATGTTCACGGCCGAAGGAGCGGCCATGCTGCACGCCATCATCAATCTGGCGGCAAACCTGCACATGCAGACCATTGCGGAAGGAGTGGAAACCGACGAACAACGCAAGACTCTGGCCGAATTGTTGTGTACCGAGTTGCAGGGCTATTTCTTTCAGCGCCCCGTTCCCATCGATCAGCTGCCGGTTTCGTTGAATTGATTTTTCTGATTCTACGCCGGAATCCGCTCCCTTCATTGCCGGGAAAGATTCAGCACGTTACCCGTCGGCATGCCGGACGCACCTGAACATAAAGTACGTGCGCGAACAATACGCGCACGTACACCGTACGGACAAAACTAATGCCGAATCTTATAAGCTTTCTATAACCGATTTTAAGCCGGCCTGCACTTCGGTCGCAACCGCGCCGAGCTCTTTGTTTTGCACGGCGGACATGGATGCAATCGGATCAATGGCGGCCACTTCCATTTTACCGGGAGCGTCCTCACGCACGATGACGTTGCAGGGCAACATGGTACCGATTTTATTTTCACTCTGCAACGCACGATAAGCGGAAGGCGGATGACAGGCGCCCAGAATTACATACGGACTCATATCCGCGTTGATCTTTTTCTTCAGTGTTTCGCTTACATTGATTTCGGTCAGCACTCCGAAGCCCTTTTCCGCCAGCGCGCTGCGCACCCGCTCGATGGCCTCATCCATGGTGGCGTCGATGGTTTTACTGAAATAATAACTCATGTTCTACTCCTGCGACAAATAGATATAGATTAGTGGATTACTTTGAAGAAAGTCATATACCCCCAGGGGTAGCAAGTCCATTTATCCGCCGGAGCCAAAAAACAGGGCAATCGTTCCATTCCGATTTTTTAGCCAGGGATTCCGATCTTTGTCGTCCAAATCAAATTGATATGAATCCCGGGCCAACAGGGTTCAGGTATTCAAATTGCGGGCATACCTTTCATGATACAACTGCACGAAGGTCAGGAAAATAATTACAATCAGGGGACCGTAAAAAATTCCGGCCGCGTTGAATACGGTCATACCACCTATGATGCTGAGGAATACCAGCATGGAATTGATCTGCACCCGGTTGCCCATAAAAATCGGCTTAAACCAGTTTTCTACGACCAACGCCACAATGGTACACCAGATGAACAAAATCGCGCCGGTCCAGTAATCTCCGATGATAAATTTATAAATACACACCGGCACATACACGAAAGAAATCCCCACCAGAGGAATAAAGGCCAACAGAGTCATCATAACCGTCCATAATAGAATGGATGTGACGCCCGCGAAATAAAAGCCGATTCCGGCCAGCACTCCCTGAATCAATCCGCCCAATCCGTTACAGATAAGCGTGACGTAGTTCATTTGATTGAATCGATCGATTAACAGCTCTTCATCTTCGCGGGGCAACGGCGAAAGCTCCAGCAGAAACTCTTTTAAGCGCGGCCCTTTCAAGAAAATCGTATAGATAACAATCAGCATGATGACGAACTGAAACAAAAATGAAAAGACGTTACTGACAATCGCCTGCAATGAGTTGACCGCAATGCTGCTCAATCCCGTGAGTTTTTCCACCACCATAGCCTGGATATTCTGTAAACTGTATTCTTCATCGAAGTAGTGAAACAACTCCCGGCCCAGGTCGGCGAACCAACTGGCATCACCGAATAAAAATTCCTTAATTTCATCCTGAGTCAAATTTGCGGAAATGGAATCGACCGCTACTTTGACTTCCCGAATGAGTTGCACAATCATATACGCTACCGGCAGCAAGACGACGAAAAGTATGATCAACATAACCAACGCCGCCGATATACCCCGGTTCCAACCCAACCGATCCGCAAAAAAGGCCATTAATGGATAAAAGGCACCGGCCACTATCAATCCAAACACGACCGCCGTTATATAGGGCCAGGCCATGTAAACGATCAGAGCGGCCAGACTGAGAAACAGAATGCCGAACCAGGTCATGGCCAGCGGCGTTAAACCGACTTCACGCAGAGCGGTACCCGCCGGGTTGCGTTCCTCGTCACTGAGCACTTCCTGCACCGGGGAGGCAGCCGAGGACGACCCGGTCTTGCTTTTCTGTGAGGACGATGCGCGCCCGGGTTTACGATCTTGTTTTTTACTCTTTTTCTTGCTGGCTGCCATACTGTAATCGATTGGAAGTGTTTATAAAGTCGGCTGCGGGCGAAGATGCAATTAAAGCATGTCTTGTCCGCATACCGGTTGCAGTGCACTGACATAGCTACCCGCCCGGGTCGCGGCAAGGGATTTTTAAGCGTTGTTTATAATATCGATTGAATCGTATTGTAAAGGCTGCCGCAATAGTCGGCAAAAGTAATATATGATGGAATCTCAATCCAGAATACCGAACCCGACGGAGCGCTCCGCAGACGATTCCGAAAGAACCCGGCGTCGATTGCCGGCCGAATGGGAACCGCATGCGGCCACCTGGGTAAGCTGGCCGCACCGACCGGAACTATGGCCCGGACATTTTCCGCAGGCCCGAGCGGCCTGGGCCACATGTGTGGCCGCTCTGAGCCGACATGAAACGGTTCGCGTTCTTATTCCGGACGCACGCATGGAAACCGAAGTGCGCGCCGTGCTACAGAACACCGCCCGGGGAGCCGCCAGGCCCGATCGAGTGGAATTGCACGTCATTGCCACCGACGACATCTGGATACGAGATTACGGTCCGCTCTGGTTTCAGTCCGATGGCCCCGCCGATTCGGTTTTGCAGTTTGGCTTCAATGCGTGGGGCGAAAAATTCACGCCGTATCACAACGATCATGCCGCCGGCGCGAGTATGGCCGCGATCACCGCCAGCCGTTTGTTTGAGTGCGCGGAAGTTGTCGAAGGCGGCGGCATTGAATGGGATGGTCGGGGGCTGTTTTTATCGGTGGCCGATTGTGTTCTGCTTCCTTCGCGCCGCCACGGACTGGATCGACCTGGATTTGAAACGTTGTTACGAACCCGGGCCGGACTGCGCCGCATGATCTGGCTGGAACGCGGATTGCCCGACGACGATACGGACGGGCATATCGATTTACTGGCTCGTTTTGTGGCACCGGGCATCGTGCTTGCCGCCCGCACGAAGGATGACGGGCATCCCGCCCATGTCGTACTGGAAGCAAATTATGCGGAGTTACGACGTAAAGCAACCGCCGGTGAAATTGAGCTGCATGCCCTGCCTCATCCGGCACCTACATATCATGACTGCCGACTGCTCTCCCGATCGTATGCTAACTTTTATATAGCAAACGAC
>JAGRMX010000396.1 GCA_020441025.1 Leptospiraceae bacterium | reverse complement strand
TGCGTTCCTGCCAGCGACGCAGCACGGCATAGGCCGCTTCAAATTCGCGATACACCAGCGCCAACAACAAACGATAGCTCAGGTATACGACGGCCACCAGCACGTGACCTTCCCGTTCAATTTGTTGCAGCGTATTCTCGGCGCAAATCGGATCGCCATGGCCCTCCGTTTCGGAACGGTCACGCAGATTCATCAGCGTGCGACTGGCGAAGTTCCATAAACGTAACGCATCCGAATCGCCGTGATTGCGAACAAAATCGCGATCGTTCTTGAACAGACTGACGATCTTATTCAACTCCATACCCGAGAAGAACGCATAGCTGATACTCAAACATACGCTGTACACCGCAAAGCGTAAGTTACCGGCCTGCATGGACAATTCACGGGCCGAATGCAACAGTTCGGCGCTTGCGCTCAACGGTTTCTGTACCGGTAGAATATACGCGGCGTAGAAATAACGCGTTAAGGCCCGGGCATTCCAATCGTCGAAACGCTGGGCCGCCGCCTGCATCAACTCGCCCACGCCTGCGCCGGCCGCATAATCGCGCATGCGATGATGCACGAACGCGTACACGCCAAAACACAACGCACTGTAGCGGGACAGACCGTTACGCACACTCATATTAGCGCCGGTCATGCCCAGCACCATCAGAAGCTCGATGTCGGCGAACAACGCGGCGGGTAACAGCGCGTGAATAATTCGCAGAATGCTTAACTTCTCCGGATCGGACATTTCCGCCATGTCGTTCACATGCGGTTGCGCATCGGGCGTACGTCCGGACAATCGACTTTTGACTATTTCTCGAAAAATGGCGGATTGAATGGTAAAACGTGCCGGAGTTCGCTGTCCCAGAGCCCGCAACGCTTCCCGACCGATGTCCAGGGCCTGCTTAAAATGACCCGCGTCGATATAATGATAGATTAACGTTTCATACAGGCGCGCTTTCTCGGCGTGATTCGAAGAGCGACGCAGTAACAAATCGAATTTTTCTTTCTGCTCCGGACCGATGTCGGTCTCGTTCTGCAACGCGCATAAGACCGCCATTTCATTCAGGCCGCGCGTCAAACTCATCTCTCGATCCCAGCCGTCATCCGTTAAGAGCGGTAACGCGCGCTCTACAATGGCGCCGGCCTGGTGCGTATCGGTTTCGCTCCAGGCGCGTCGGGCGGCCTGCAGACTCAGACGGGCTAATTCGGTCTTCTCCCCCGGAATGGTAACCAGGTCGCGCCCCAGCATATAGTGAAAGACGGTTTCATAAATCAAATCTTCCCGGTCGGCCTCGGCGGAAGCACTCAACAACGCCCGACCGATTTCCAGATGCACCACGCTCTGCTCGCCTGCTTCGATCAGATTATAGGCCGCCAGACGAATCGATTCATGCGCGAAAGCCATGCGGCCGGAAACATCGTTATCCAGCAATCTCTGCATGATGGCCGCATCGTTCAGGCGGTAGTAACGCGCGCTTACATCTAAATCATAGATTAAATCCAGGCGCAACGCGGTTTGCAACGCGGGAATCAACTCGGTCGGTTCCAATCGCAGAGCAGCGGCCAGAATGCGTACATCAAATTCCAGCCCCAGACACGCGGCGGTCTTGAGGGCGTCCTGCGCTTCCTGGTTAAGTTCGAGTAAGATGTTCTTAAATAATCCGACCGAATCGTCACTGAGGCCGTGTACTTTCACGCTGTTATAGTTCCAGTGCCAGCCCTGTTGCCGATCGATACGAATAATATTTTTACGACGCAGCTCTCGAATGGCCTCGACGGTGAAGAAAAATTCCCCGCGAGTTTTTTCGAAAAGCAGTTTGCCCAGACCTTCCGCGGCCCCCGCGTCACACTGAAACGATTCCTGTATAAAAGCGTTGGTTTCGGCGTAGCTGATGGGTTCAATACGCGGCGCAGTTACGACCAGCCCCGCCGAACGAGCGCGTTCCAGCAACTTTTCCACACAATCGGCGGGCGGTTGCGCTTCCGGAACGTTCTCGGTGAGTATCAAGAGACAGCGGCCTCGTAAATCCGGCAGCATTTCGCGCAGAATTTCCATGGAAGCCCGGTCGGCGCACTCGGCGTTCTCCAGAATCAATACCAGCGGTCTGAATTTACCGGCAATGGCGCCACAGAATTCGGCGATCACATGACACAGTCGATTGCGATTTTGATGTCCGGGTACTTCGGTGACCGGAGGCTGCGGACCGACCAGTTCCTCCAGTACCGGTAATGAATCGATCAACAGTTGCAAACCGTTGCCGGTATGTTGATTCAAAAGTTCGCGTATGACCGAACGTTCCTCTTCATCGCCGGTAAGCAGAAACTCGATTAAATCGCGCAGCATACGATTCAAGGCACGCAACGGAATCGCCTGGTCCATGGGATTGGACCGCACGCGCACGCAGATGGCGTTGTGCAAAGCGGCCGGTAACAGCATTTCGTCCACCAGACGATGTTTGCCCGCTCCCGATATGCCCGACACGTGGAACACGCGCGTGTTACCGTCCGTCAGAACGGCGCGCAATTCATTCTGTAATAATTCGCCCGCTTCCTGTTTATTGAATAAACGACGGGATAAGAATAATTGTTCGGTTCGATTCTCCGCGGAACGACCCAACGGAAACACACCGATCACTTCCTGTTCACGCAATTGTTGCTGACATTTTTCAATGTCCTGACGGACCGCCCGGGCACTGCGATAGCGTTCTTCCGGCGCCTGAGAAAGCAGACTGAGAACAATCTCAACGATGGTAGCCGGAATTTGAATGTTATAATCTCTCGGATCGGGCGGCGGCGCGCTCAGTAATTGCTGAATGCCTTCGGCTAAGTTTTCATTTTCATAGGGTAACGTGCCCGTTAGAATAGCGTACAGGCAGGCGCCCAGCGCGAATAAATCGGCCCGGTAATCCAGGCGCAGATTGGTTCGTCCGGTTTGCTCCGGCGCCATGCTGCCGATGGGCGCTTCCAGTCGAGGGAGCGGCCGCCAATCCTGGCGATAAGACGCCAGCGGTAAAGCCGCGGCGAAGTCGGTCAGTTTTAATAATTCATCGCGCTCATTGATTATTATATTGGCCGGGTGTAGAGCACAATGCATAATCCCGCGATCATGCATTTCGGCTATGATGTCGCACAATTGTACGGAAAATTTTAAGAAGCCGGGTATTCCGGGCAGGTGTCGTCGCAGCAAGGCGCTCAAAGACTCCCCGTGCATATCTTCCATGACCAGGGCGGCGCTTTCGCCATAGGTTTCGAATGTAAACGCTTTGATGATTCCGCGCAAATTCAATTCGGCGCGCATCTCATAATCGCGCCGTAAGCGGGCCAGCAGTTCGATTTCCGGATGCTCGGCCGCCGGCGTCTTAATGACCACGGGCAGATTGTCGAATTCACGCAAACCACGCAGGATGAGAGTTTCGGAACCGCTGTGAATTTTTTCGAGTCGATCGTATCCCTGGAGTATGATCACCTTGCACTCCGCGCCGCTATCAAGTTATAATGTGCGCTCTTCGTGTACTTCGGCATTTTACATTGCCAAATGCAGTGCCGGCCGATCATTTGTCGCACACGGCGATTATTTATGTCGCCTGGATCTCATATGCAAACCGAACACGATTCCGACGCTCAAAACACTTCGGCCAATCCGACAGATAA
>JAGRMX010000395.1 GCA_020441025.1 Leptospiraceae bacterium | reverse complement strand
GCAGGTGATATTCATAACGTCGCACCCAATCCTGTAATGTACGTTCGTCCGCCTGGGGCATCTGAGAGGCGGCCAGGGTCATAGGATCGCGCAGATGAAACAGGGCGAATGTCAACGAGTACACGCCCACCCATACCGGAATAAAATACAATAGACGACGGATGATGTACGCTTTCATGCGGGCCGCACTCCGTTCCGACTGCGCCATTGTCGCAGCGAGATAAAAATGACCAACGCCGTCACTAGCATTGTGATGATTAACAGAACATATGTAACCGTCGGAACGCGATTCCATTCGGTCGTGGCGCTTGCGCGTTCTTTCGCGTCCACCTGCCAGTATTTGAATTCATTAAAATGCATGGGCGAAGGTCGCATGGGCGCCAACCAGCGATGGGCGAGCACCTGGCTCTCGCGGTGATATAGATAAATGACCGGAACTTCCTGCGCCAGAATGGAATTCATGCGCGTAAGCAATTGTTCGCGCTGCGGTCCGGCCTGCATGCCGTAAATGCGTTCGTATAAAGCGTCAAAATCGTCGTTCTGAAAAGAAAACTCATTGTAGGGCGTCGTGATATTCGGTCCGTAAAACAACTGCATGAAATTCTGTGCGTCGGGATAATCGGCGCCCCAGCCCCAGTGAATCAGTTGAAAGTCTTTCTGTCTTTTCTTCTCTACCAGAGTGGGAAAATCAAACGGCTCGACCCGTAATTGAACGCCGATCTGTTCCAGTTGTTGTATATAAAATTTATAAATTGCCGCACGGCCCTCCGCCGCGCGATCGTACAGTGTAAGCTGTAAGCGTTTACCGGTGCGAGCATCGATGCCGTCCGGGTAACCTGCCCGGGCCAACAACGCGCGCGCCCGCTCCGGGTTATAATCGACATACGGATTGCTGCCCCTTGGCGCATGGCCGTCGATGCCGGGCGGAATCGGTCCGTCGGCGATGACGGCTCTATCCGGTAAGAACAATCGAATCATTTCGTCGCGATCAACCGCCAGTGAAATCGCCTGTCGCAAAGGGCGATTGGAACCGAGCACCGGATCATTCATGTTCACGGACCAACCGAAGGTGGCAAATTCGATTTCTTGAAAACGCCGAACGCCCTGTTCCCGGTATTGTTCGCTGAGTTGGCCGGATTGCATTAAACGATCGCGCAGGTCCAGACGATTGCTGTACATATCCAGATAACCCTGGCCGAAGAGCGCCCACTTTGGTGGACCGCGTTTGATAATGCGAATGTGAACGGCGCGCAACAGAGGCAGGCTTTGCCCGGCCGGTTTCAGCAGGCCGGCGGCTTCGTCAGCGGCGGAACCCGATTGCGGATAGAAATCGTCTTTGCGATACGCCGGGTTGCGTTCCAAAATCAGGCGATGGTTATCGGTCCATTCTTTTAAGTAAAAGGGTCCGGATGCTACCGGATGACGGTTGAAAGACGCACGACCGTCGCGTCCATGATAGTAAAACACACACTCGGCCGGAACAGGCGCGGTGGAGATCATGGCGAACACATACTGAATCTGCGGAAAAGTTTCGGTGAATAGAAACTCGGCCGCGTATTCGTTCAGACGACGAATGCCCTTGATATCGTGTCGGTATGCGGCTCGCACCGGATCGCTCTGCGACGTGACGGCTTGCTCTCGTTCCTGATAGGCCCGGGCCAATCGATCGCCGAATGCGCGAAAGCCCGGCATCCGATCCATAAAAAAGGGTCGGGCGAAGGGCGCCAGACTCCGGTCCGCGGCACGTTTCACGGCGAATATCAAATCGTCTATGTTGATATTGCGGCCGCGCCCCCCGGGAAAACAGGCATCGTCCTGGAAATACAGGTCTGTGCGCAATTGGACCCGTAGAGTATAAAAGCGTCGGCCGTCGATGGTTTGTTCGAATAGGTCCGGAGGCGCGGTGGCCATGGACGGTTTTAATTGCAGGGGGCGCTTTAAATAATGGTACTCATACACGGTATCATATATATTGGAACCAATCAGAAAAGAATTGATGTCGAATGCGCGGGCCGGGTCGAGCGTATCGGGATTTTCTTCCAGCGTCGTATACAACACTCCATTCGCATCCGCAAAAGACCCGTATGGATTATTATTGCATCCACAGACAAATGCTGGAATTAAGAGCACGGTGCTCAGAATATGCCGGGAAAACTTCCGCATGAGCATGAAACGGACAGGGGCAGGTTCCCTCTGTAATCGCGTACGCGGACCGGTCAATCGGAAAATCGAATCGAATTGGGAACGTAAACCCGGCACGAACTATCATTATGAAATCGAATAATACAAGGCAAACTATGGAGCCAATTATGCCCGCAATTTTTACCGACCGCATTGCACGAACTTACATGCGAATCATGCTGCGCGCGGCGGTCATTGGTCTGCTCGTGTTGCAGACGGCCTGCGACGATGAACCGCCCATCAGTATGGACCCGGTTACGGATATTTCGTATGAAGTGGAAACCGGTGGCAGTGTGGACCCTATCGCCGCTGACGGAGCTCTAAAAGGCGGAACCTTTACCATCTGGGGCGGTCCCAATCCCAAATCGCTGAACGTGTGGGTGGATAACTGGCATCTGTCCGGTGAAGTGATGGGTCTTTTATATGAATCTCTCGTTACTCTGCATTCCGTCGATAACAAACCGGTAGGACAACTGGCCAGTCGCTGGGAGGAAGCGCCGGACGGAGTAACGTTTACATTTCATATTCATCCCGACGCCAACTGGAGCGACGGACAACCGGTTACCGCGGAAGATGTGCAGTTCTTTTATGATACCATCATGAACAAGGATCACCTGACCACGGTGTATCGAACCGTCATCGGTCGTTTTGAACGTCCGGAAGTGATTGATGCTAAAACCGTGCGCATTACGGCGAAGGAGCGTTACTGGAAGGCCTTCTGGGACGCCGGTGGATTTACGGCTTTCCCCAAACATGTATGGGAAGGCAAAGACTTCAATCGTATTAACTTTGATTTTCCGGTGGTCAGCGGTCCGTATGAATTGTTGGAGTACCGTCGCAATCGCTATGTCTTGCTTAAACGCCGGGCCGATTGGTGGGGACGCGTATTGCGTTACAATCAGCATAAATATAATTTCGATTATATTCGTTATCGTTTTCAGGAAGATCGTACCGCCGCGCTGGAAACTTTTAAGAAAGGCGATTATGACATGTACGCCATTTATACGGCGAGTATCTGGGCTCAACAAACCGACGCCGGCGCTCTGGAATCCGTGGCGCGCAATCATGTGCTGCGCCAGGAGATTTTTAATCAGGAACCGATCGGGTTTCAGGGTCTGGCCATTAACATGCGGCAGGAACGCTTTCAGGATGTACGTGTGCGACAGGCGTTGTTCTATCTTCTGGATCGAGAAAAGTTGAACGAGCAATTTATGTTCGATCAGTACTTTCTATTGAATTCGTACTTTCCGGATCTGTATCCCGGTAACAAAAATCCCGCCGCGGAAATGTATCGTTACAATCCGGAGAAGGCGGGGCAATTGCTGGATGCGGCCGGCTGGCAGGTCGGAGATGACGGTTGGCGGCGTAAGGACGGTCAGGTATTCAGTATTACTTTTATAACATACGCCTCGGATATACGACACATGAATAAGTATGTGGAATGGCTAAAGGACGCCGGCATTCAGGCGC
>JAGRMX010000394.1 GCA_020441025.1 Leptospiraceae bacterium | reverse complement strand
GACGCATCAACTCCTCGGCGGACATGTTGTAGGTGATGGGTTGTATCTCTCCCCGCTGGATGGCACGTCGCAACCACTCGCGAAACTCGGGTGTATTCAATAATTCCGGATCGCCTTTGCCTACCGCCGGAAGTACCACGCCGGTAAAATAAAACGCAAATGCCCGTTCGAATGTATCCATATGCTCGACGCGTTTCACGAAACACAGCCGGGCATACAAAAACAACTCATCCAGATTATTTACCAATCCGCGACGCAGTCCTTCATAAAAATCGAGCACATATCGCATGCTCATGGGCAGACCATAGTCGTGCAGAGTTTCTATGAAACCTATCAACATGAGTAAATCACTTTAAGAGTCATCGATTTCAAATGAGTTCTTAATGCACAAGATGACGATTCGTTCCGGCACGTTACTGAAAAAATGCCCGAACCAAATACTTCACATAGCCACGATCCGCTAACGATGCTGGCGAAAGCGCAAAATATCTTCGGTTCTTTTCAGCAATATGCCAACAAAAGGCAGGCTGTGCAGGTCGCCTTCCGGAACGACGCCCGCATGTTGCAGGGCCTGTAGCCAGTTGAGCAACTCGCTGGTGGCGGGCGGTTTGTCATAACCGCGACTGCGCAATTCATAGAACAACGTAATAGCCACATCGCGCAGATCCTTATCCAGATTCGGAAAGTGCAAATCGACAATCGCCTGCATTTCTTCCGATGTGGGAAAGGCAATATGATGACAAAAACAGCGTCGCAAAAACGGATCGGATAATTCGCGCTTGGCATTGGAAGTTATGATGATTACCGGCGGTTGTTCCGCCCGCACGCGATCATTCACTTCTCGAATTGTGAATTCCTTATCCTCCAGCACATCCAGTAGATTGTCCTGCACATCGCTTTCGGTCTTATCGATTTCATCAATCAGCAGGACCACCCGTTCTTTGCTGCGAAAGGCGCGGCCAATCGGTCCCCAGATGATATAATCGTAGAAGTTATTCACTTCCCGCCCGGTACCGCCAACCCCGAAGCGGGCATCATTCAGTCGCAACACCGTATCCTGCACATAGCAGACTTCTTCGCCCCGAATGGTGGATTTGGCCCGCAGCACTTCAATGGGCATCTCCAGACTGCGACTGATCTCGAAGGCCAGTTGGGTTTTACCCGTGCCCGGCTCTCCCGTCAGCAACAGCGGACGATCCATGCGCATGGCCATGTTTACGATCGATCCCAGTTCCGGTGAGAGATAGTATTGATCGGTTGTCTTAAAACTCGTGTTCGATTCCACAATTCATGCCCCGGGAATGCCCGTCTGCGGTCGATCCTTTTCCCGGCCCTTCGCCGGACTCACCTGTTTCTGTGAGTCCATGGGCTACGCCGGGCAAAATGCCAATAGAGACACGTCAAAATCCCTTTCCGATCCCGGAGACTTCGCTCGAAAAGAATTTCAAACGAAACCGACAGCAGTCCGTCGCAGATGACTGTTGTTAGAATAGAAAAAACTTTCAATTGATGCACAATAAAACGTAATATAAGGCCTGTGGATGCAAATCAGCGTGTATCCCAAAAAAAATCAGGTTGCATTGCCAATTCCCATCGTCATAAGTAACATTACTTATTTGTCCAGGCATTCCTTCTTAGCCCTGGCCCGATAGGTACAGGAAAGGATAGAATTGAATATGCAATCCACCAAATTCATCCCGGTCACCGGCCAGAATCGTGAATCGGAGACTTTTACCGGTCATTCCGTCGCCCAGGAAGACCAATTGCGAGCGGCCATCGATGACCTGTTTACGGATATCCAGTTGACGCCCATGTGTTACGGCGATCCGGACTACAGCACCTACCCCGAATTCGCCCTGGGGAAATGATCCCGGAAATGATTTCCTTCCTGGCCTGGATTACAATCATGGCCACGGAAGGTTGCACTCATGGCGGCGGAAGCATCAGGTAACGTAGGCGACGAAATCACCATGCCCGGACGGGCGTGGAGCTTCGGAGGCGATGTCCCCCGCTCTTTTGACCGACATGTCCAGCGCTCCGTACCGCTATATCTGGAAGGACATGATCTTATTCTCAGAACCTCCGACTTCTTTTTAAGTCCGGGCAGTGTGGTATACGACATCGGTTGTTCCACCGGCGAATTGCTCCTGCGGCTGGCCCAGCGCCATACAGATCCGGATATCCGCTTTTATGGCATCGACCGGGAACAGGGCATGATTGAAGAAGCGCGGCGAAAATGCCAGGCGGATGAGCGCATCAGCTTTCAATGTGCCGAAGTACGCGATCTGGAACTGGAAAAAGCGGACATGATCATTTCTTATTATACCATCCAGTTCATTCGACCGCGAGAGCGCCAGGAAGTCTTCAGCCAGTTGTACCAGGCGCTTAACTGGGGCGGTGCTTTTGTAATGTTTGAAAAGGTACGCGCGTCCGATGCCCGTTTTCAGGATATAATCACCCAGTTGTATTCCGATTTTAAACAGGATATGGGTTACTCCAGCGACGAGATTATGGCTAAATCCCGCAGTCTGAAAGGCGTGCTGGAACCCTTCTCCTCGCAGGCCAATATGGATCTGATGGAACGGGCCGGTTTTAAAGACATGATCAGTATTCTGAAATATCTATGCTTCGAAGGCTTCCTGGCCATCAAATAGGCATTGCATCAATATACCTGACGGCAATCGGAAAAAAAGGGTTCTATGAAATCAACTATGATCAAATTCGGTAACTTCATCTTTCGCTGGCGCGATACGATCTTCACCCTGATTATTCTGGCGGCTTTCGGCATGATGATTTTCACCGACCTGCGCGGCATTGGTGATTTCAGAATAGACATGGCGCTGAACATTATTGGAGTCGTAGTCTTGCTCAGCGGCCAACTGGTGCGGATCATCACCATCGGCTACGCGTACATCAAACGCGGCGGATTAAAAAAACAAATATACGCCGAAACGGTGGTGCGCCGGGGCGTTTTCGCCCACTCCCGCAATCCCATGTATCTGGGGAACCTATTGATAGTAACCGGAGCGATCATAGTTTTTAACATTCTATACTATTACCCGGTGCTGATTTTCTTTTATTTTATATACGCGAGCATTATCATAGCAGAAGAACAGTTCTTACGCGGGAAATTCGGAGCGGATTACGAAGATTATTTAAAATCAGTGCCCCGTCTATGGCCGGCACATTTATCTAAGTGGCCCGAATCAAAGGCCGACATGACCTTCACCTGGAAGCGAGTACTTAAAAAAGAGCACGGCTCGTTTGCGTTGATTACAGCCGGTGTATTGACCTATACCGCCATAAAACTGCATTATCGCTACGGTGTAGCCTGGAATTCGGAAACACTGATACCATTCTGGATCGGCCTGGTCCTGATTGCGATCTTTCACATTGTCTGTGAGATATTGAAACGCACCAGTCGATTGGAATGGGACCCGGATCGTCCTTGATTCAGTTGCGCGCCTGAAACCGACGTTAAATTTAACGGTTATCAATCGGCGCAAGCCCGGATCACCGTGGACCAATAAAAAAAGCGATCGTTCTGTAACCCGGTCCGGCTTACATCATCATATACTGTGTAATAATCGCTCCCGGGGAATGGGAAACGCAACACAATGCAAGCATCCGATCCTGTACAATCAACCGCTATGGCTCTATGCTCGGTGCTCATGG
>JAGRMX010000393.1 GCA_020441025.1 Leptospiraceae bacterium | reverse complement strand
GATTCTATAATCGTCGGCGAATTCATTCGCATCTTGATTATGTGAGTCCAGAACAATTTGAACTCAGCAGGATGGCCGCATAGAGTGTCCGTTAAAACGAGGCAGGTTCAATCCTCCATATGGTAACCCAAAACTAATTTGCCCGTCTTCTGGATCATAAGCAATTCCGATTCCGCCACTAACGCCTCCACCAACTAAGTAAATTGGTAAGCTTAAATTTGCTTGAGCGTAATAAGTTGGCCCAGACTCCCAAAGTAATTCAACTTTTTCCCTTACAATTCTGTCTGTCCGTTTTTTTGAGGCAGGTTCAAGATCCACATAAATCGATTGTCAATCTGCTCGCGCGCATCAATCTCAACCCGGCATGCTTTTCCGGCGCACACTGCTTATCTTTCTCGTGCTGGCGACACCGGCCCTGTGCTTTCAGGGCTGGAAGTTGAGCTGGCACTGGCCGTATGCACTATCCGGCGATGAGCCCCATCATCTGGTGATGCTGTTCAGCCTGGTAAAAGACGGCGATCTGGTGCTGGGCAATAATTACGACAGCGCTGATCTGGCTCGCGGCCGCCTGTTGTCACACATCCGATTGGATCATCATACTTATTTTTATTATCCCGATCGGATGCTCACCATTCCCTGGCACCAGGTCTATCAAATCAAGTTCGATCCGGCGCTCGATTCGCCCGCCACACCGGGCGGCTATACCTTCGAACGCACGCCGGCGTACGCCCATCGATCGATGGACGGCTGGGAGGAGATTCCGATTCATACGCCCGGCTATCCCGCATTGCTGGCGGCTTTTTTCTGGCTGCCGGTTGCGCTCGATTTCGAACACTACGAACCGTTGATTCTGCTCGGCCAGCTCCTGTTGTACGCCTTCGCGCTGGCCCGCCTGCGTGAAATTACATTTCGATCCACGGCCTTCATCGTGCTGGCCGGTATGGCTCTGCCGGCCTACTACTACAGTCTGACCTTTTATGCCGAAGGCGTGAGCGCGGCCTTAATGCTGCTTACGCTGGTGGAATTTCAAAAAGAGCATCACTGGCGATTGGGATTGTTACTGGGCGTATTGCTTCTTATAAAAGAAGTTAACGGTCCACTGATTCCCATATACATTCTGGCGCTGATCTGGCGCCGCGCCTGGTGGCATCCGCGCCATTGGTCGCGTCTCTGGCCGCTGCTGGCGCCGGGACTGGTGGTCTTGATCGGCATGGTGGTTCGATCGTACTGGTTGTTCGGCGAGTATCGCACTTACATTCCGTGGGAAACCACCCGCGACATTCCGGCGCGCGTGCTCCTGTTTCTTATTTCACCCGATCGGGGGCTGTTGATTTTCACACCCGTGCTGATTGTTTCGGTGGGCGCTCTATTGATTCTGTGGCGGAGGCAGCACCTGTACCGTCCCCTGCTGATGGTGATTGCCGTCGCCTTCAGTGTAACGCTGGTCATTGCCATCACCAACGCACACGGTCCGGGCGGCACGACCTTTGCCTATCGCACCCTGACGCCCTTCGCCGCCCTGTGGATTCTACCCGTGTTGTGGATTGGACCGCATCACCTGCGCGCATGCCGTCGGCTTAAACCGGCACTGAATATGAGTTTATTACGGAGTCTTTTCACCGCAATGCTGCTGTTTTTACTGGTTTTTGCGGCATTGAACGTACTCAACGCGGTTACCAGGCGCTTGAACTCCTACCACAACATGCCGGCGCTGCTTGATCCGCTCTGGTTTGTACGGGATTAATCAAACAAATCGATTCGATTGCCGCACTATAACGCAAACAAAGTCCCGCAGATCGGACAACGTTGCCCATGCGATTCATGCGCCTCGTCTTTGAATGCGATTGTTTGTTTTGCATTGCACCGATATTGAGGTCGTATCGTTTGCAGCGCACAATCATTTCACATTGCATGAATCACACCGAACTTAATTTCGATTTCAATGCATCCATTCACGAACAATCAAATCACCAATGACGATTTTTATGAGAACAAATCGCGTTCATGGCGCAAAAAGCACGTCTGTATTGTTTTTTTATTGACTCCCACCCTGACCGGGTGCTAATCCCGGTGAACCCTGTGTTTACGGGCAAATTTGAATCATACTGCTACGTCCCCGTGGTCGTCAGCAGCATGCCGCAAATAGCGCTTACTCCCGGGGTTCGGAATAGAGAGTCGCAGGGCTTCATCTATTCGTGAAAAACAAATAAACAAAGCGAATCAACCAGCAACGGAGGAAAGCTATTTTATGAGAAAGCTTACAGGACTATTTGTGGCTGCTCTGGTATTTCTGGCAGCCAGCAGTGTCAGCGCGGAAGGGAACTATCTGGGAATTGGCCTCGGCCTGCAGGTAGACCTCGGAAGTCTGGGCGGCACAATGACAAAAGACGGACTTGATTCTACTAAAGGCAAGCGCGCCGGCACCGGCTCAACTGCCGGAATCGGATGCGGCACGCAGAACGGCTCATTAACCAGCGCCCAATCTGCATGTTTCGCAGAGCAAGCCGGTAACTTCCAGGAATTGGTCGTTCCGGAAAACACCCTCATCTCTCTGGAAAAAAATACCAACCAGTTGTTCCGGGCCTACACCAGCGGTCCCATGCAGGGTCTGGTGATTGACGTATTCTGGGAGAGCGAAGGCGACGGAACATTCTGGCGCGTTGGCGTTTCCCATACCCGCAAAATTCTGGGTGGCGAGACTCGTTCGACCATTGCCAACTTTGAGTGGTACAAAATTGAGTGGGACTTCTACTCATGGACCATTCCGTTTTATTATGGCGTAAAAGCCAAGATCGGGGAATCCGGTGCGGTCTACGGCGGTCTGGGTATCAACTGGACTCGCGGTGGCTGGAACCTGGGTGGCACCAACGCCGGTGACATCCCCACTGACGTGGCCGGCTCCCTGGTCGGATCGGTAGGCGCGCATTCGTATGCGGCCACTGGAAGTAGCAGCGTAAGCGAAGGCGAAGTTTACAAAGAAGCGGTTAAATTCCGTCACTCCGGTATCGGCTGGAACGCCCTGATGGGTGTGGAAAGCAAGCTGGACAGCGGCGACGCACTGTTCTTTGAAATCGAATACATTGTGAACGGCGGACAGGACACCGCATACACCAAATCAATTGGTGGTATCCGCGGTCTGTCATACCGTCCTTCTTATCCGATTGTAACCGGTGGTACCAAATACAAATTCGGATACAAAATGGCAATGTAATCCGCGCTCTGCGCAATCGATTGTGTAAACTCGCGGCACCAACCGCGAGCCCTGTATTCGCCAGGGAATCACAATAGAGCAACTACGGAAACCGTCCGCTAAATGCGGGCGGTTTTTTTGTGTACTGTAAAGGCTAAATGATATCACCTGATTGCTCTGTTTTCTGAAATGAACCATTACTTAAGCATTCTGAACCGATTGTATTATCCGGTATCAATTCTGATGATACTCATCGGCTTGCTGGTTCAAGACTCCGAACAACCCACAAAACTCGAAGAAAGTCGACTCCTGTGGATTCCGGGAACATACTGCTTATACTCAAAAGTAGCAAATAATGAGCTAAACACGATTTTTTCGCCTCCCGAACACCATGAATGCCAATCAAGCCGCACCTCGGTCAGTGATTTTTTTGAACACAAAGTCGACGTTCTGATCAAAGAAATCCGGATATCATTCCCGACTTTTATTCAGG
>JAGRMX010000392.1 GCA_020441025.1 Leptospiraceae bacterium | reverse complement strand
TACCGAGCGCGCGCTGCAACTCGATTCGCTGGACGAATCGATATGGCGTTTGCATTTTCAGGCACTGGACAATTCCGGCAATCGCAATGCGGCACTGAAAAAGTACGCGGGGTTGCAGAAGCTACTAAAAAAAGAACTCGATTCCGAACCGGATGAAGAGACCCGCAATTTCATCGCCCGACTGCGCGCAAAATAAAAACCCCGCGTGTAGCGGGGTGAAAGCAAAATATACTCAGAGCCGGTCTTTTAACCGGCTCTGAAATCGGCCTACCGTATTTGCCAATCTTGAATTTATTGCACGCTAAAACTGCGCGAAGTCCCGCTGTATGCGCTGATATCGCCGGTCCAGCCCGACTTCCAGTGGCCATAATGCCGGATGCGATACGTACCCGATTGGACGTTGGTTGGAATGTTCCAGCGAATGGTCACTTTTGAGTTGGCGATGCCATCACGTTTCCAGTGGTATATGGTTTCCGGATCCCAATCCCGGGCTACCGTCTGCCAGCTTGATCCGTTCCAGCGTTGCACTTCCAGGTAGGTACTTTGAGTTTTTAGATTATTTTTCGGGTGCGCGCCCCAGAACACCACCCGGACGGATTGTCCCTTGCTGTAACTGCTATTCGCATCGGATGCCACGTCGCCGAAGTTCTTGAACAACGGCTTATCATCGAAGACGACTCCGGTAATCAGCGAAGATTGATGGTCGGTTAAATCCCGTGGGGTGGGACCGCCACCGATGGAAGCCCGATTGTTTAAAGCATCCGCCACGCGATGGAACTCCTGCATAAAGGCCGCATGAGTCCAGGGACCGAAGTGCGTGGACGCGCCTTCGTAGTGCTGTACCGCATACTCTTCGCGGGTGCTGACATAACCGGCGTAGGCATTGGAAAGACCGGCTATCACCACGTCGCTCACATTACGGGAACTGAGCGTATCCGCCACCATCTCACGCAATCGGCGACCGCACATGGTAGTGCATTCAAACGGTACCGCCACCAGTGCCAGATTGCCCACCAGCACAATCTGCACCGGTAATACTTCCGGAGTCCAGGGGAAGGGGCTCATTGTACCCGTCGGCAGAGCGATGATCTTTTCTTTATGACATTCCTGTAATGCCGGCACCAGTGTAAAAGCCGGCCAGCTTACGCCATCATAAACCATACCCTCGGAAATAAAATCCAGCCCGGCGCCGTCTTCGGTACTGCCCGCCGCAAAAGAAAGACCGATGGCCGCCGGACAGGTTTCCTGCTGCCCCGCTCCATTGGTCCAGCGCGGGTCAATAGTGATACTGGAAAAGTCCACATACCGATGTCGGTAATCCACACCGCCCGTAATAACGCGATTGGCTCCGGTATACAGATCGCGCGCTTTTTCAAACTGACGACGGGCTATGATTTCATTGCGATCGTAGTCATGCGTTCCATCCGGATGACCCCATAAATTCGGTGAAACATCGCCTTCATTACTCTGAGCGAAGGATGCGATGAATTGATCCTCGATTAGATAGGTGGCGCCTTTCTCTTTTTCGAAGTAGTACGCGGCCAGACCTTTATTATCGCCGGAAATTAATTTATTGGTATTGCCGATATTTGTGGAATGTACCGCGAACCAGGCCACCATTCCGATTTCCTGACCGTCGGTGCTGCCCATTTTTAATAGAGTCATGTTTTTGTCGGTATTATGGGCATAACGATCGCGCTCTGATTGCGGATTTTGTTCATACGCCCAGGGAGAACGATTGAAACTGGCATCCAGTAAATCACCGCTGTTTAATTTTAACGTACCGGGCTGAATGTTATCATGAGCCCGAACAATCGATTCGACTATACCGTTGACGATTGCATTATAACCCTGCGAATCAAATCCAAGAATCGTGAAATTGTACAGCGCATAGTGCGAATATCCTCCGGGACCGCTGTGTGTATGCGTGGCGCTCAGCAGTACGTTGGCATCCGAATAGAAATCGCCGTATAAATCGTTCAGCTTGCGTACTACGCCCTGTTTGACCGCCTGAAAAATCTGCCCCAGATCGGCGCTGACAAAGACCACGCGCTTCCCATTACAGGGACTTTCTATTACATAGGCCCGCGAGCGCAGCCGCATATGGATGCCTTCGGTTTTCTGATCCACAACCGCGTAGCCCATCATGCCCACTTCGGCGGCCGGACCGGTTATATCATAAATGCCCGCTCCGATATTGAAAGTGGAGTTTCCCTCGCAACTGGACAGTATATTCTGAACGGGCTCCTCTTCGGCCGGAGGCGGCGGTGGGACGAACGGACAGGCCGTCAGGGTACAGGCCATCACCAGGCCGGGCAGGATCTTTGCTTTGCGCGCTTTCATTTTCTCTTCCCTCTCGTGCTTCACTCATGCGTTACGTGTTCGATTAACGCAATTATTCGCTTATTTCTGTTGCGTGCCGACGCGATTCTGTCGGAACTACGCGCAAAGAATACCACTCACCGCTCCCGGGCCACTGAGACCGGGCTTATTTCTGGCTTATAAAAGCGATTTTATTTCGAACCGACTTAAAAACTTGCATGCACTTTCGTACTGATTGAGCCGTAATCAGGTAGTAGCCCGAGCATTTTCGCAGAGCAGCCGACAAATGAATTCCAATGAAGCCGACCCGGTTATTAAGAATTTTCCTACTTAAGATTGACAGCAAGAAGCCTTCTTCTGGAATGACCGACAATGGTCTGGACGCGCATCACAGCGCTGATTATAAATCTGGTATTGACCGGCGGCATACTGCTGAATGCCGGCCACAACTGGATTTTTCACGGCGATCATTCATCCACGGCTTGCGCGGGTGAATCACACGATTCTCATCGGCACGACCACAGTTCACAATCCGCACACTTCCATCAAGGGGGTGATTGCCGGCATACACTCGGACCACAACAGGACAGGCTCATATCTGTCGAAGTTCCGACAGATATGCGCCAGCACGATCGCTGTGCCCTGTTACACACCGGAGATTTACAGCGAATTGCGGTTTATCTGCAATCGGCGCGAATTCCGGAACCGGAGTACTCGGTCGCCGGCTGGATACTTGAGATCGGCAATCCATTTGCGGAAATTCCGGTACATTACCAATCGCGTGCGCCTCCGCACTCCTCCTGAAAGCCCCGCACAGCTAAACATACGCTACCGACGTGCTTACACGGATACTTTCCGCGTATAGCGGTGATCCGCACGTTCTTTCACATGTCGGGGCATCCATCCCGCAGTTCAAAAATCAATCAGGAGGATTCTATGAACTCACGCTTAATTATTAAACAATTTATAAAGCTATTCCAGAGCATCAAATCGCCGCATCGCAACCGGGCACCCGCACAAAATTTTTCGAGCCGAGCCGAACACACGACTCTCCCGCTGAAAATTTTCCGCGTACTGGTTGCCGGTCTCATTATTTGTACATTACCGACTTGCTCCCAATTGCTGGGAGAGGATGATGAAGACGACACCGACGAGCTGGTGGCTCTGCTGTTGCTGGCGCAATCAACCGGTGGATGTACAATCGGTGGGCAGAGTTTTACCGCCGGCAGTGGCGTCACCTGTAGCAATGGTGTGGCCAGCGGTACCGGAACTCTCATCGCCACCGGCACAAAAGACGAATTTGTTTCCATGTCGCTTTCTTTTCAACTTGGTAGCGGCGGCCAACTGGATGTGATTGGCGGGGCT
>JAGRMX010000391.1 GCA_020441025.1 Leptospiraceae bacterium | reverse complement strand
CAACAGGTTTGCGACTATACCGCCCGCATCCGGAGAAAACTCGGATAACAGATTCAAATCGGCTTCGCAGTCGAAGAGTTGTTCCACTCGATGAAAGGGCGGTAGCACGGCCGTACGCTGCGCCGGAAATCCATGATCAATCCACTCCCTGACATTGTAGTGCGAATCGCCCAGCAGAAGCTCGATGGGTAACTGCGAAAACTCCGCAATCTGTGCGCGACCACGCTCGCATACTTCGGCATAGCCGGCATGATAGGGCGCGAAGAAATGCGCCGGCGTAACGTTATGGTATTTGACAATTTTTCTGCCGGGTAAATCACGCAGGTACTCATACGCCTTATCCCAGTAAACGGTATAATGGTAGATGATTACATCCTCCGGATTTCGAATAAAATCGGGCAATTTCTTGCTGGCATAGCATTCACCGTCGTATTCTCGCGTCGGTGCGAAGATGCGTACGTTCACTCCGCGCGCCTGCAGGATCGATTGCATGGCCAGCGCGTCATTCCCTACCGCGTCGAATTCGGCCAGATGAGGCAACAGTATGGCGACCCGGGCTTGCATGTTGAATTAAGATTTCTCCGGAGTCATAATCGATTCAATGATTCGCAAGCATTCACCACGAATGTGATCCTGCTGAAAGTTCTGATGGTACCTTTGCAATCCGATTCGTTTCAGATGCGCACACAATGCATCATCCTGAAGTATGCGCTCCACGGCCAGTGCAAATAGCTGCGGTGATGACTCGTTCCAGACAATTCCCGCCGGACCGATCGTGTCCGCAACGGCCGCCCGGGCC
This sequence comes from Leptospiraceae bacterium, assembly GCA_020441025.1. Classification (GTDB taxonomy): domain Bacteria; phylum Spirochaetota; class Leptospiria; order Leptospirales; family Leptonemataceae; genus JAGRMX01. Next base: position 2,899 of record JAGRMX010000391.1, on the reverse strand, counting down.
AGTGCCACTATCGGAACTTCCAGCGCCATGGATTCGATCAGCGGAACGCAAAGTCCTTCATGTTCACTGGCCAGCACAAACACGGCGGCGCTCCGGTATAGCGCCGACAATGCTTCCGGCGCAATGCTATCGGTAAAGACCACATTCCGCACCAGATTCAGGTCCCGAATTCTTTGCCGTAGCGCGTGTGTATAAGCGATAAGGCGCGAGTCCAGACTGCCGGCCAGAATCAGACGCGCGTTCAATCCCCGGTCGCACAGTATGCGCAGGCTATCCAGTAAAAAAGAATGACCCTTATTCGGTACCAGCCTGCCAACGCACAACAGGTTGATGGCGCCGTCCGAGTATTCGCGCAGAAAGTACGGATCGGGCTTGCATTGCCTCAAATTGTCCACCGGATGAAAGCTCACCCGCACGGCGCGGCGAGTATTGTCCGGGATGGGAATCGAATTCAGATTGTAATGCGAAGGCGCGGTAACACAGTCGATTGGATGCCGAAGTAACTGCAGGATCTGGCTTTGAGCATGCTCGCAGATTTGCGCGTACCCATTTGAATAAGCTCGAAAAAATTCCGGAGGAGTTACGTTATGAAAGCGCAGCATTTTACGCGCCGGCGTTGACAGAAAGATCGACAGGCCTTCGTCCCATCCGGTAGGGTAATGATAGATAACCAGATCGTACGCGGATTTTAAAAATTGCGGCAGGGTTGAAATATGCCCGACCGGTATATCTACATCGGACCAACTGCCGGCAAAAACGCGCACACGATAACCGGCACCTGACAACGCGGAATACATCCCCAGTACATCGTAACCCACCCCATCTCGTTCGCTGAGATGGAACACCATCAGGGCAATGCGCTTCATGCATCCTGCCGATTTCGATTCATGCGATTTATTTGATGAATCTGCTCGTTGATTTTGCGTTCCGCCAGTTCATTTGTGGCGTTGATGTGATCCAGCAACGCCGATTGACGCATGCGCAGTTTTTGCAATTGGCGCGGAAGAAACAGAATTGATGCGAACCAGTTGATTACCTGGCGCAGTCCGGGAATAAACGCCAGAGTGGCGAAGCATAACGGCAGAAACAACCCGCGAATGCGCACAGCCTGCGTGCGACCTTCATGCGAATAACGCAGTCGCAGAATTATTTCAGCCTTATGATGTCCGCTATGCAACAGTTCCAGGTAACTACGTTCCCCGGCCGGATCGGGACCATGTCGTAATAATACTCGATAAGCGATTTGAATGAACTCCCGATCATCGAACACCGCCAGATCGCGATAGTGAAAGGCGCCCCGGTTCGGCCGGGGAAACGTATGCAGCGCGAGACGTGGCAATCGAATCGGCACGACCGGCGGCAAACCCGCTGAATCGGAATAAGAGATAGCTTCACCGGGCCGCATTTCGGCCCGAATGGACCGGGCAGTGGCCTGGATCTCGGACTTGATTTTTTCCAGATTTAAAATGTCGTCGGACATACGCAGGTCTGCCGATTACGTACTTGCAGTGGCCACTTCGGCCCCGGATGCCTTGAGGACTCTACGCACTTTACCTGGAATCTCCAGGTTCAGAATCAAAGAACCCGCTCTACAACTGCGATCCGGTTCCATCTCCAGCAAACGCGTGTCAAAGGAACAATGATAATTATGCTGCCGGTATTCCACATGCACCTGATCGCGAGTCAGAATGTCGCGCACCTGCTGAAAATCCCGGATTTCTTTCAGTCGTGTGATCTGTCCCAGTTGATTCAGCAGGGAACCATCCAGCAGCACTTCATTAAACCGGACTGCGTCGATGCGGATAGCAGCCTCACGGGCTTTCTCGAATAAAAGCTGGCCCTCCACCTCTTTGCCGCGAAAGTGGATTTTCAGAGATTGATTGGAAAAGAATAGAGGCACAATCAACAACTGCCAGGCGACAGAAGACCGGTCAATCAGAAAGCAATCATACCGGTTACTGGTTTGTCTGATGAACGGGAGCATGAAACTACTATGAGTCGCATATATGAAAGTTTACCTCCGGCCGGAACACGCATTGGAATCGCCTTTTCCGGCGGACTTGATACCCGCACGGCCGTGGCGTGGCTGCGCGAAGAGGGACTCGACGTGTATGCTTATACGGCGCACCTGGCACAGCCGGATGAAGACGATGTCGACAGCATTCCACGCATAGCCATGGATCACGGCGCGAAATCGGCCCGGCTGGTAGATTGTCGGCGATCGTTGGCAACCGAGGGCTTGCGGGCCATACAATGTGGCGCCTTTCACATAGCCACCGGCGGTAAGAAATATTTCAATACTACGCCCCTGGGACGCGCCGTTACTACCACGGCCATTGTGCGGTCCATGCAACAGGATGATGTGCACGTCTTCAGCGATGGCAGCACTCATAAAGGCAATGATATCCAGCGCTTCTATCGTTACGGCGTACTGGTGAATCCCGACCTGCGTATCTACAAACCCTGGCTGGATGGGCAATTCGTGGAACGATTCGGCGGTCGCAGCGAAATGTCGGCGTATCTGGAAAAGCTGGGCAAGCCATACCGGGCATCGGCGGAAAAAGCCTACAGCACCGATTCCAACATGCTGGGCGCCACGCATGAAGCCAAGGACCTGGAGTACCTGGATAAGGGCATGTCGATTGTCGAACCGATTATGGGGGCGACCTTCTGGGATGATACCGTTGCCATTGCGAAAGAAGAAGTCAGCATTCAATTTGAAGAAGGTCATCCCGTGGCTCTAAACGGCACACGATTGGATGATCCGGTGGAGTTGATTTTGAAGGCCAATGAAATTGCCGGACGTCACGGTCTGGGGATGTGCGACCAGATTGAAAACCGAGTTATAGAAGCCAAGAGTCGCGGTATATATGAAGCACCGGCCATGGCGCTTTTACAT
>JAGRMX010000390.1 GCA_020441025.1 Leptospiraceae bacterium | reverse complement strand
AACTATATCGTGAGTCCAGAGCGCTATCCGTAAAAGATCAACAGGGCCGGGAAGTACCCGTCGACGCATTCGTTCGGTTTTACGATTTCAATAACGAAGAACTGAACACAGAGCATTTTCGACTGAAACATGTGAATCACAACGTGTATGAAATCGAAGGGACGATTATTGACGTAAATTTTTCCGAAGAGCAATTCCCGCCGTACGATTTAAAGCCCGATTTTGTGCCCATGATGCCGGCCCGCTACAGCATCGACGTACTGGGCGGCGCGTCGGGATTCGCAGCCAACAATCCCTGTTCGGGACTGGCGCTGAACTATCATTCCGATTTCATGCTGATTGACTGCATGCCTTACCTCGAATACGCCCTCAACGCGCGGGGCATATCCCGGGAGCAGGTCAAGTCTTTGTTTTTGACTCATATTCACGACGATCACTGCAACATCTTTCCACTGGTGCTCTTTAACAACCGTGTTCGCTTTCTGGCGACCCGGGAAATTTTCTGGATGGCCTGCAAGAAATTATCGCTGATGACCGGCCATCCCATCAGCGAGTTCGAATCGTACTTCGATTTTGTGGAGTTGATTCCATACGAACGCAATGAATTCTACGGCCTGACCATTACTCCGCATTATACCGTGCACTCCATACCCACCATCGGAGCGAGCTTCGAAATGAGTTATGACGGTCGCAATCGCCGGATTGTATTCGTCGGTGACAATAAGTCTCTTACGGACATTCAGGACATGGTCGCGAAGGGCGATGTTTCACAGAAGAAGTTCGAGTACTTACAGAATCTGTATCACGATCGGCATGATTTATTTTTCGCCGACGGCGGCATGGGCATTCTACACGGCAATCCGCGGGACTCGTTAAAAAGTCGGTCCGATCGGGTTATCTTTTTGCACCTGGAAAAACTGCCCCGCGAATTCGATACCACCTTTACCCTCGCCAGCCACGGCAAACGCTTCATATTGAATGAAGCCCGTGAAGAATCGTACATCGTCAAGACCATGCAGATTCTGATGCGTCACTATCCCGGCCTGTCTGAGGAGTGGGAAAACACTTTGCTTTCCAACTTACGATTGGCCAAATACAACACCGGCGATATCATTATGAAACAGGGTGAGCCTCGCAACGGCATCATCTATGTGATTCTCACCGGTAACGTGAGCGTGCTGCATCACGATGGGGAAGAATTACGGGAAGTGGGTGTTAAAGAAGCCGGCGAAATCATCGGGGATATGGCGGTGGTCAACAATGTCTCGCATCGCAACGCTTCGATTGTGGCACGCATTCCGGTAACGCTCTGCGAAATTGAGGAAGAATTATTTTATACGTTTTTGCAGGCCGAAAATCGCGTCGGTGATCTAAAAGAGATGTGGCAGAAGCGCAGTGAATTGGAAACGCATTTTCCGTTTTGTGAATTGGGCGACGTGGTCAACTCCAGACTGGCGCACGTGGGAAACCGGGAGAACGTTCCGGCCGATACCATGATCATCGAGCAGGGCGGCAGCGGCCGCGATTTCTATATCATTCTCAGCGGTCGCTTTTCTATTTTGCGCGACGGTAAACAGATTAACGTCATCGGCCCCGGCTCCATGTTCGGCGAGTACGGCAGCCTGGCCGAGCGCGTTCGCAACGCCAGTGTCCAATCCCTGGACGACGCCGTCGTACTGCGTTTGCGCAAAGAAGAAATTACGCGCATTATCGATTCATCTCCGGCCTTGAATTTTCATGTGCACCAGTTATTCAAGGATCGCGATGAATTGGTGGAAGCATAAATTGTATGCGGCTATCAGGCTGCTCAATCAACAATATTAAACAATATTATAGGAAATAAACCCGCACTCAACATATGCGCGGTAATTGCTCTCCGCTGAGCATATCCAGCACGCGCCGACTGCCCAGCGGTGTCCGGATTGTCACCGGTCCCGACATCGAAGCAAAATGACCGATAAGCGTAGCCTGCTCATAACCGGGTTCCGAAAGCGCGCGTAGTGTGCGCATCGTTCGCTCCGCCGCATCGGGTGGCACTATCGCGATGAAACGGCCTTCATTGGCCAGATACAACGGATCATAACCGAGCACCTGGCAGGCGGCCCGCACCGGCGAAGAAATCGGAATAGAATCTTCTTGCAACTCCGCACTCAGGTTTCTCTGTTCATTCAGTTCCAGCACCGCCTGAGCCAATCCTCCACGGGTGAGATCACGCATGCAATGCACATCCAGACCGGCGTCCAGTAATGCGGCCACGGCGGAATGCAATGGCGCACAATCGCTTTCAATGGCGGTTTCAAATTCAAATCCCTCCCGGGCACTCATGACCGCAATGCCATGTCGGCCGATATCCCCGCTCAGTATGATGGCGTCCCCGGGCTGGATGGCATCCGGCGCGATGGTCAGCTCATGTTCTATGATTCCAATACCGGCGGTGTTGATGTAGATTCCGTCGCCGTGACCGCGCTCCACCACCTTGGTATCGCCGGTGAGTACGTGAACTCCAACATGAGCGGCGGCCAGTCGGATGGAATTCAGCACATGTCGTAGCACGGTAATTTCCAGCCCCTCTTCCAGAATCAAAGCGCAGCTCAGGTAACGGGGACGCGCTCCCGCCATGGCCAGATCGTTTACCGTGCCATAAACGGCCAGCCGACCGATGTCTCCGCCCGGAAAGAACAGCGGGCGAACAACATAAGAATCGGTTGTGAAGGCCAATTGTGTTCCATCGGAAACAATGCGGGCGGCATCGTGCAGACTGGCAGGCCCATGACCGGACTCGCCGGCATAAAGGGTGGCGGGCAATATCTCTTCCGCCAGCAAACGATGCATGAATCGACCACCGCCGCCATGCGCCATCCAGATCCGTTCTCCGCCGACATCCGGCAGCGGACACGTGAACTCCGGCGCATTGCAGGAACTCCGGCGGTTCAAATCATCAGCCGACATGCGTTGCTCCCCGATGATACCGAAAGTACGCCGCGCAGGCACCTTCGCTTGAAACCATGGGCGCGCCCAGGGGGCGGTCCGGATTGCATTGATTGCCGAACGCGGGACAGGCGGTCGGTTTTTTAATACCGCGCAGTATTTCGCCGCTAATACAAATGGAATCGGCCGCATTATTTAATGACGGCTGCTCCGGTTTTGTGAATTTCAAGCGCGCATCGAAGTGCTCATAAGCGCTTTGCAACGCCAGTCCGCTTTCGGCGATGGTGGCGATTCCGCGCCAGTTCCGATCGACGGTCTGAAAAACCCGCGCGATCATTTCCTGTGCGGCCTGGTTACCCGCTTCCAGCACTACCCGGGCGTATTCATTTTCCACGCCCCACACATCGCTTTCCAGCATGCGCACACATGCCAGAATGCCATTCAAAACATCCACGGTTTCAAACCCGGTGATAACAATCGGCACCCGGTAACGTTCCGCAATGGGCATGTACTGACGATAGCCCATAATGGTACACACATGTCCGGCCGCCAGAAACCCCTGCACGCGATTGTCGACCGCACCGAGAATAGTGCGCATGGCCGGCGGAACCAACACATGTGAAATTAGAATAGAAAAGTTGCACAATTCCAGTTCATGGGCCTGCAATACCGCCAGGGCTACGGCGGGCGCTGTCGTCTCAAAGCCGACCGCCAGAAATACTACTTCGCGGTCGGATTCGGAGCCAGCAATACGCAGCGCGTCGATGGGTGAA
>JAGRMX010000038.1 GCA_020441025.1 Leptospiraceae bacterium | reverse complement strand
CTGATTCGCGTTGGTTAAGTCCGGTTTCCGCGCATGGTAGGCGTCCCCGCCGATCAAATCATTAAAAATCACATACTCGGGCCTTTGCAGTAGCATTAAGTCGGCCAGACCGTTCACGCCTACCACCGCTCCGCCGGATGCAGCCGGCTGGTAATGCAGCGAATGTATGGGTGCGGCGCCTTCACAATTAAACGGACGGATGCTGATGACCAGATATGTCGCTGCCCGGGAACGCGCGGCATACTCAATACTGGAAAGAATCAAATCGGGATTATCACTCGAACCGGCCGAAACCCAGACGGCTTCAAAGTCCTCTATCCGGTAGGTGGTTTCGGGCGCGGGGGCCGCATCGCGCAGCTTTTGTATGACGTTTAAATCGCCTTTAGAGGGTAGAAACAAACGATCGCCGCGAATCAACGCCAGTTCGATGCTGTATGATCCGACCACCGGACTGAGCGCGCCCGCCGGATCCACCATGGCAAAAAAAGGCGACCGGATTCCGCGAAAGCCCATCCAGTTTCTATGAGTGAGATTCACGCTCAGCAGGGATCCGGCCCGTGGTATGAAAGCGGGGTCTTCCGGATTGTACTGTCGTTGTACCCAGAAGGGACCTTCGAAATCGGGATAAAACTGAAAGAAGCTGTAATTCCACAGACCGGAGGCGATTACTCGCGATGCGGCCGGCAGGTTTTCGCCGGGCATGGCGGCCTGCATGGGATTGGCCAGACGCATAGCGCCGCCAATCAGGCCGGAAACATCGGGATGAATACCAAAGGCGCGACCAATGCGGGTGAAGATTCTGCGCCGGAGTGAAGGTTTCATTATCGGAATGAAATCAGGAGGCCAGAGCTTCCTCCTCGGACTCATAAATGTCGAACATATCCATTAATTCGACCACTTCAAAAACTTTACGGACCGCAATGGAAAGGTTGCAGAGTTTTAAATCTCGATTGGATTCTTTCAACGTGCGCATTAATGATACGAACACGCGCAGCCCGCTGGATGACATATATTCCACATCTTCCAGGTTCAAGATGACGTTGCTGGTCGGATGCGTTTTAATCAGATCGTTCAACTGACCTTCCGTTTCCGAGGCCAGATGCACATCCATGCGTCCCGCCAGACTGATTACCAGAGTATTGTCCGTTTCTCGATATTGAAGGCTCATTCTCGATTGTTCCCGCCGCCCGTGGGCTTAATTCAGATTTTTTTTAAGGCTTCTTTCGGCAACCAGATAATTTACATCGTTTTGCCGGCTATAATCCACCTTCTCCATCAGTGATTTCATTAGATAAACACCGAAGCCGCCTTTCCGTTTTCCCGAGAGATTGTCTCGTACACTGGGAGTCCGCACATCTCCGAAGTTAAAAGGGCGACCTCTATCACTGAACTGCAGGCGAATGTAGTTGTTAGACTCTATCTGTAAATCACAATTAAATTCCGGGTTTTCCAGGTTCAGACCTTCGTATGCGTGTACTACTATGTTGGTGGCCGCTTCATCCGCAACGAGTAGAATATCATCAAGATCGTTGCCGGATAGCCCGTGCGACATGCAGATTTGCATAATGCGATCTCTGAATTCCGGTATGCTGTTTTTGTGGGCGGGCAATCGTATATGATAATTACGAACTCCCTGGATGGCGCCGTGAAAGCGGGTGATCATCATTGTAAAATCGTCAAACTGTAGTTCGGAACCGCTGAATGACACGATACTGTTGTACATTAAATCGATAATCTCGCCCGGGGTTCTGTAGATGTTGGATTGCAGGTGTTCGATAAACTTTTCCAGACCGTATTCATCCAGATTGGGATTCTGCGCTTCGACCACCCCGTCGGTATACAGAATCAATTGATCGTTTTCTTTAATGTTTACACTGCCGCCTTCGTATTTTTGCTGATAAGACGGAATCACACCCAGCGGATGCCCACGACCGGATAGCATCTGGTAGCTGCCGTCTACGTGCATGAGAATCATTTGATTGTGACCGGCCGAAGCATAGTGCAGTCGACCGCTATCCGGTTCATAGCGCGCCAGAAACACGGTTACAAACATTCCCGATTCGGATTCTTTATATAATAAATCATTGGCGCGCGCCAGTATGGCGGTGGGTTCGGTTTCGAATCGCATGATGGTACGTAAAATGGAGCTCGATACCGCCATGAACAGGGCGGCCGGCAGGGATTTTCCGGATACGTCGGCCACCAATAAAGTAACCGGGCCGTTCGGTGATTGTTCAAAATAATCGTAAAAATCACCGCCGGTCGTACGTGCCATGACCGAGCGAGCGCCCATTTTTAAATGCAGATGATTCGGCATTTTAGTGGGCAGAATATTCTGCTGAATGCGGGAAGTGATTTCCACTTCCTTTTCTATTGCCTGGCGCGCCAGAATCTCTTCGTTCAATTCAAAGTTTTCCAGACCGCGCACAAGCTGGGAAGTCAGCGTGGCCAGCAATCGTCCTTCGTCGCTGTGAAACAAACCAGGTTGCGGATCAGACGCGCAAAAAACGCCGATCGGCTCGGATTTATTTTTAGAGCCGACCAGCGGTATTAATATACAGCTACCGGTGGCATACCGATCTTCCCGTGCGTATTGATTGTATTCGGGCTCGGAACGCAAATCATTGATAAACAGAGTGCGGTTTTCACGAAAAGCGACTCCGGATAACGTCTCATGCACGTTATAAATGCGATCCACATCCGAGTAATCCCCCAGCCATGCTTCGCGATGCAAAGTATCCGTTTCGGGGTCATGCATCAGTACCGACAGTCTCTGAATATTCAGATTGCGATGAATGATTTGCAACGCCTTTTCAAACATGTCATGCGTGTCGGTAGCTTCCACAAGTACGCGGGCGACCTCATGCATGGTGGATGTTTCACGCAGTTTCTTTTCCAGTTCCTGATTCGATACCTGCAATTCATCCAGTAGAATGCGACGTTGCAAAGCGATGGCAACCGAGTCGGAAAAACTTTCGAATAGTTGCAGATCGTTGCGAGAAAAAGCCTGTCGATCGATGGTGTTGATTACTTCAATTACACCGATACAGCGATCGTTCACCAGCAACGGCGCAGCAATCAGATTGCGGGTCACGTTCTGCGAAACTTCATCCACGTGTCGATAGATGCGGGGATCGTTGGCCGCATCGTTTACCACAATGGATTTTTTCTGTTGCGCGCATAATCCGACGATGCCCTGGCCTTCGGGTATGCGCAGTCCTTTCAGATTTTCGTCCGCCTTATTGGCGATAATGGCGAAGTATAACTCGCGGGTTTCCTCATCCACCAGGAACATACTCGCGCTGTGAGCCCGCATTACCCGGCGGCAACTGTACAGCACTTTCTCAATCATCTCATTGAGTTCACGACTCGAGTTGATTAAATTCGAAACTTCCAGAACGGCGCGCAGGCGATAATTTGCGTCTCGCATCTGCTGGTGCAGGTGCGCACTCTCGAACAGCATCAGCATGCCGGACTTAAAGTTCAGGTAAATTTCTTCGGAGCTTAAGTTCTGCCAGCCGCTATTCAGAAAAATGCTGAATGACGCGGAGAAGTTCTTAACCAGGTTTAAATCGGTTTCGTAAAATTCGGAGAAGAACAATGGTTGGGCAAGTACAAGAACACCCAGGTCTCCTTCCTGAGCCGTGAGGCTGACACCCAGAGCGGGGTGCTCCAATTCCAGATTGTGCAATTCTTCCGGAAGATCGGAGCGATCCGCCGGGTTATAGCGGATACTGGTATGATCGCGCGCGCAGTACGTCGCCAGTGCGGTCAGGCCGGGTGCAGTATCTTCGGATTTATAAGGTTGTAACCGACCCTCGCGATTGTAAAAATAGAAATTGGCCTGATTGGCCTTAACCATGCTTCGAGTTTCATCCAGCGCAAGGTCGAGAATGTAATGCACTTCCCGTGACCAGTTATTAAAGATCAACTGACCTGAATTATTTTTTTCAACCAGGCGGTGCTGCACATTATGATCCGCGTCGTTCATTCACTCTTCGCTCAGGACTTCAGAAGCTCGGCCATCTTTTGCGCGTCATACAGATCTATCGGTCTGGTAGATGCAAAGCTGAGGGCTCCCGGAGCGATGTCACCGGTGGTCATTATAATACCGCGAGCGGCATTCAATTCGCGCATCTGCTCGTGAAAGTTGCGTACCAGGTTTTCATGTACGGCGTTGATATCGCGTTGAATTAAAAACAGCGTGGCCTGTTTGCGCATGGCGCGCTTGCCCTGGTCCCCGTCCAGCGCGAGCACCTCAATGGTCGTATCTCCATTCAGCTTCAGGGAAGAAATCTGATAACCCATGTTCTCCAACATGGAGCGAGTAATTCCTTCGAATTGAGCATTCGACGCAATCATGAAATCTTTAATGGCGTCATCGGTTCGGAACTCGGCGTATTGCTTCAGTTTGTCGCGCACATCGCGGAAACCGGGTTTAATTGCCTCGCACTTTTCCCAGTGTGAGATGGCCGTGGGTAGATCGCGACTTTTCTCGGCGGCCAGGGCCAATAAATAATGAGCCTGAACCAGAGTGTCCGAGCCCGGTTTTACAAAACGCAAAGCGCGATCCAACTCGGTCATGGCCCGGGGATAGTTTTCCTGGTCGATTAAGGCCAAACCTTTGGCCAGAAGAACTTTATCTTTGATGGCCTCGTCCTTTTCGGCTTTATCAAATTCACGGATGGCCCATTCCAGATCACCGAGGTAGCGCAGGGTGAGACCCAGAAAATATCGGGCTACATAGTGATCGCTTTTTAATTGAGTGGCGCGACTCAGAGCTTCTTTGGCTTCCTGATACGATTGTTGATGATACAGGCATTGTCCGAGTAGTGCCAGGGATTCCGCGTGACGGGCGTTTAATTTAGTCGCCTTCGCCAGATACTGAGCCGCTTTCTGATGCATTCCCGATCGAAAGAAGAGCTCACCGACTTTGTAAAATGGCTCAAAGTTTTCGGAATCCAGAGTGGTCAGAATCAAGAATTCATTTTTTGCTTCGGTCAAATTGTTGGCCTTTTCAAAACACTCGGCCAGTAGAGAACGCACGGTTACTTCGGTGATTTCGGGAGTGTAGCGCGCGAATTTCAGGCATTGTCGCAAATGGACAACTCCTTGGTTATGTCGATTGGCCCGGACGTAGCATTGGGCCAATCGGTAGTGGGCGCGCATGTTGCGCTCATCCTTTTCTAAGACTTTTTCCAGTTCGGCAATCGCCTCTTTCAAGCGATTTTGCTTCATGAGCTTTTCAATGTCGTCGATCTTCCGGGGACCGGCGAGGTTCAAATAAATGTAATAGCCCCCGATTACAAGAATGAAGACCAGAACGATTGCGGCTATAATGACGGGTAGTTCGACCATTGTGGGAATTACGGAATATGACGCTGTTGCGTTTCTTCAAGCAGTTTCCGGTATTTGAGGCGTGTTTTATTTGACAGCCAGGATGGTGAAATTTTCTTCAACGGACACAGACAGTCGATTATTTCGGGGGCGTAGCTCAGTTGGGAGAGCGTTTGAATGGCATTCAAAAGGTCAGGGGTTCGATTCCCCTCGTCTCCAAATCTCAAAACGGCCCGATCGCCTGCTTATGTCCTGAATGACTTCACATGATCCTTCCTCCGTAACACCGATCTATTTTATTCATGATTGGTATACGGATGCTGCCTCGGATTGGGAGCCCCAGCAACTCTATTTCACTAATCGGCATCCATGCCGGTTTTTTTCACTGCCTGGCCACGCACCGGCTGGAGAAGCGCAGATGCCACCCCGGCAACCAGTACTGGATGTAGCTTTGAGCCGATTGGTGAGCGCAATTCAGGAAGAATCCGAACCGGTCAGCCTGGTGGCCCACGGGATCAGCAGTATTGTGGCGCTCAAGGCGGCCGCCTTTTTGCCGGGGAAATTGGCCAGTCTGGTGCTGATTGCGCCGGCCTACTCGGTTGCCGGTCCGCGTTGGTTGGCGCGTCTGGCCTCTCGTTGGCCATTTCCAGGGGTATTTCTGTATTTACTCTGGAATGATCCTAACGGGGAGCATCTACCGCTTTTCCAGCGTTTCCAGCGTCGTCGGGCCGCCCTGCGATCCCGGTGGGCGGCCGCTTACTTGCGCGATTTGATTGATCGGACCGAGTTTCCCGTCCCGGAAGAATTGTCGGAACTCCACATATGCCTGATTGCCGGGGACAGCGATCCCCTGGGATCGACACCACAGGCAGAAGAATTGAATGGGCGTCTTAATCGCAGTCAACTGATTCGATATGCACACCTGGGACATAGCCCGCATCTGGAAGAGCCTATCATCCTGAATGATGCAATACTCAGTTTTCTACAATCAACGTCCAAAAAAGGCTGGCGAAGGCAGTGGCGGAAGCTGCGTAATTGGATTAAAAACTTAATGGGCGGGCAATGAGCCCGGAATTTTCTTAACGATATGGCCGTTCGAAAGATTTTAAGAGTCGGTGATCCGCGTTTGCGGAAGGTTTCGGAGCCGATCCCGGAGAATGAACTGGGTTCCAAAGAAATCAAGAAGCTCGTACGGGACATGTTCGATACCATGGAGGCTGCGGAGGGGCTGGGGTTGGCCGCACCGCAGATTGGCGTATTGAAGCGGATTGTCGTGGTTGGATTCGATCGCAGCGGTCGTTATCCTGATGTGCAGGATGGCATTGAAAAACAGGTGCTGATCAATCCGGAAATTGAAATTCTCGGCAAAGAGAAACTTGGTTTCTGGGAAGGATGCCTTTCGGTGCCTGATATGCGCGGATATGTAGAAAGAGTTCGCCATATCCGGATGAAATGGTACGACGAAAAAGGCGATTTCTATGACCAGGAGATTCAGGGATTTGACGCGGTCGTGTATCAGCACGAATGCGATCACCTGGATGGTGTGCTCTATGTGGATCGGCTGAAAGATCCGCGCCTGTTTGGATACAACGAGGAACTGGATTCCGCAGCGGACGAGCCCAATCGCGTAGCCGTTTGATTGTGGCGATTTACTCCAATCGATTCGCCGTTTTCTTTTAAAATATATATAATTCGGGTCACCAAACCGATTTGCTCCCCATCTGATTCTGCTTTTTCACACATTATGAATCCAGGACCGTAGTGATACGGGGTGGCTGCGCGGATTGTCGAAGTTCCGACAATCCACTACCTGTACCACAAGGGATCACTCTCGTCTGGATGGTTATAATGGTAACTAATCCAGGGTTCCTTCAATAAAGTAGTGTGGCAAGCGGGCATATAAGTCTTGTCGGGTGCGGTGCGTGAAAAATATGGTCCTTGAACAGGGATATAACCATGGACATACGGGTAGAAAATAAGCAATACTTTGGACAAAAAGCATCCGGTCTTTTTGATCCTGCCGATGTGAAAGACTCATGCGGTGTGGGCTTTGTGGCGGATGTTAACGGGGTTAAATCGCGTCGGATTGTTGAACTCGGCCTGGAAGTAATAAAAAATATTGAACATCGCGGCGCGGTGGGCGCGGACCCGGAAACAGGCGATGGTGCCGGCATTCTTATGCAAATTCCCGATCGCTTTTTTCGCAGGGTAGCCCGTGAAGAAATCGGATTGGAGCTACCGCCCGCCGGACGCTTTGCCGTAGGCTTCATGTACCTGCCGCAGAAGAAGGCCATTCGCAAATCCGTAGAGAACGTCATCGAGAAAGTGGCCATGGACGAAGGACTGCGTTTTCTGGGATGGCGTGATGTGCCCGTTAATAACGACATACCCGGGGAGGGTGCCTGCTTTTCCCTGCCCGTATTCCGACAGTGTTTCATTGGAGCGCCGGACAGTATCCAGAATCCGTATGAGTTCGATCAGAAGCTCTATCTGGTGCGACGTGTAATCGATCGGCGTGTGCGTCAGGAGTACAATCTCGATCGTAGTCAGTACTATGTTCCGTCTTTTTCCTGCCGTACAATCGTATATAAAGGAATGTTGAAAGCCGAACAGCTTTCGGATTTTTACGCCGATCTAAGCGCGGAGGATATGGAATCGGCACTGGCCATGATTCACATGCGATTCTCAACGAATACGTTCCCGACCTGGGACCTGGCGCATCCCTTTCGTTTTATCGCGCACAACGGCGAGATCAATACGTTGCAGGGTAACATGAACTGGATGGCCGCGCGCCAGATGGTTATGAGTTGTCCGGATTATGGCAAAGATCTCAAGCGCATGCTGCCCATCATTATGAAAGGACAGAGCGATTCGGCTACGTTCGATACGGTGTTGGAATTGTTATGTATGACCGGTCGCAGTCTTCCGCACGCCATGATGATGATGATACCGGAAGCCTGGTCTAAAAACGATTTAATGGATGAAGAGCGTCGTGCTTTCTACGAATACCACGCCACTATTATGGAACCCTGGGACGGGCCCGCCGCGGTAGCGTTTACCGATGGTAACGTTATCGGAGCCACCCTCGATCGCAATGGATTACGACCGGCGCGCTATGTAGTGACTAAAGATAATCTGGTTATCATGGCTTCCGAGTCGGGCGTGATACCGATTCCGCCTGAAAACGTCGCCCGCAATGGCCGATTGCAGCCGGGCAAAATGTTTTTAATCGATTTGGATGAAAAGCGTATTATCGATGATGAAGAGGTAAAAGATCAAATCATTCATCGGCAGCCGTATCGGCAGTGGGTGGAAGATAATATGATTCGACTGAATCAGTTGCCCGACCCGCCTTTCGTGCATCAACCCGATCATTCGACCATCGTCGAGCGACAGCGATCTTTCGGCTATACTCAAGAAGATCTGGTCTCGATCATCCGGCCCATGGCCATCAGCGGTCAGGAGGCTATCGGATCGATGGGTGTGGATTCGGCACTGGCAGTGATGAGTGAACGGCCGCAACTATTGTTTCGCTACTTTAAGCAACGTTTTGCACAGGTTACCAACCCACCGGTCGATCCCATTCGGGAAGAACTGGTGTTTGAATTGACCAGCTACATCGGGCCGGAAGGCAATTTGTTGGATGAGACACCCGAACATTGCCGTCGTCTGGAATTAGAACATCCCATCCTGACTAACAACGATCTCGAAAAAATTCGGAACATTACCGCCGGGCAATTTCGATCCAAAACCATCAATATATTGTTCGATCCGGATGTGAAACATCATATGCGCAATCGCCTGGACCAGGTGTGTGATGAAGCGGCGGATGCCGTGCGCCAGGGCTATAACCTGATTATTCTGTCGGATCGCGGATCGGCACCGAATCTGGCGGCCATTCCCAGTCTGCTGGCCGTATCGGGCGTGCACCATTTCTTGATTCGCGCCGGGTTGCGTACAAAAACCGGACTGGTTATTGAAAGCGCGGAACCGCGCGATGTGACTCATTTTGCTCTATTGGCCGGATATGGCGCTAATGCCATCAATCCCTATCTGGCTTTGGAAACCATCAGCGACATGTTGAAAGAAGGTCACCTGCCGGAGTTAAAAGACGCGAAAGAAGCCCGCAAAAATTACTTCAAAGCGGTCGGCAAAGGATTGTTTAAGATCTTCAGTAAAATGGGCATCAGTACCCTGCAATCCTATTGCGGTGCGCAGATATTTGAAGCGGTGGGCCTGGATTCCGAACTGGTTAATAACTATTTCACGGGAACGCCCACTCTGGTAGAAGGGTTGAGTCTGGAAATTCTCGAAGAAGAAACAGTACGTCGGCATCGGGAAGCATACGATATCACCATGTATCCCGGTAAATTGCATACCGGTGGTATTCATTTCTATCGACGCAATGGCGATGCGCACTTGCTCAATCCGATTACCGTACACAAATTACAAACGGCGTCGCGCACCAACGATTATGCCGTATATAAAGAGTTTTCAAAATTAATCAACGAACAGCAGAAGCATCGCATTACGTTGCGCAGTCTCTGGAAACTGGACACCTCGAAGCAATCGGTGCCCATTGAAGAAGTGGAACCGGCATCCGAAATTGTAAAACGATTTCAAACCGGAGCCATGAGCTTCGGTTCTATTTCCTGGGAAGCGCATACCAGTCTGGCCATCGCCATGAATAGACTGGGAGCCAAATCCAACACAGGTGAAGGCGGGGAAGACCCTATTCGCTTTAAAGTGATGGAGAACGGCGACAGCATGCGTTCCGCTATCAAGCAGGTCGCATCGGCCCGTTTCGGTGTAACCACCAATTATTTAGTCAATGCGGACGATCTGCAAATCAAAATGGCTCAGGGCGCCAAACCGGGAGAAGGCGGTCAATTACCGGGGCATAAGGTCGATAAATACATCGGTAAGTTGCGTTTCAGTACACCCGGCGTTTCGCTGATCAGCCCTCCGCCACATCATGATATTTATTCCATCGAAGATTTAAAACAGCTGATCTTCGATCTAAAGAATGTGAATCCGAAATCACGCGTAAGTGTGAAACTGGTATCTGAAGTCGGCGTCGGTACGGTCGCCGCAGGTGTTGTAAAATGTCATGCCGATCATATTTTAATCAGCGGGCATGAAGGCGGTACAGGTGCCAGTCCGGTATCTTCCATTCATAACGCGGGTACACCCTGGGAAATCGGACTGTCCGAGACTCATCAGATCCTCGTATCGAATGGTCTTCGGGATCGCACTACTCTGGCAGTTGACGGAAAGTTGATGACCGGTCGTGATGTGATTTTTGGAGCGTTGTTGGGCGCGGAAGAGTTCGGTTTTTCCACTGCCGCTCTGGTTACGCAAGGCTGCATCATGCTGCGCAAATGCCATTTGAATACCTGCTCGGTAGGCGTGGCCACACAGGATCCGCAATTGCGTAAGAATTATATGGGTGATCCGCAGTACCTGGTAAACTATCTCATGTTCATCGCCGAGGAAGTGCGGGAATATATGGCCGCCATGGGATTTCGCAAGTTTAATGACATGGTCGGCCAGATGGATCGGATTGTGGAAGAACGACCGCACGATCACTGGAAGGCCCGCAGTATTGATTTCAGTAAAGTATTGACCAGACCGGAACCGATTTTCGGCACGGGATTGTACTGTCAGCGCGAGCAAGATCATGAGCTGGATAAGCAACTGGACTTGCAGTTGATTGAGAAATCTCAACCGGCTATTTCAAATCGAGATCCGGTAGTAATCGAAGGTACTGTTCGTAATATAAATCGTACTGTAGGTGCCATGCTTTCCGGCGATGTTACCCGCAAATACGGCGAGGAAGGTTTGCCGGATAATACAATTGCAATCACTCTACGTGGAACAGCCGGTCAGAGCTTTGGTGCTTTTATCTGCAAAGGAATCACCATTAAACTGATCGGTGATGCGAATGACTACACCGGTAAGGGTCTTTCGGGAGGGCGATTGATTGTTCAGACACCCGAAGAAGCGACCTTCGATCCGACCGAGAACATTCTGATCGGGAATACCACATTCTATGGTGCCACCGGCGGTGAAGCGTACATTAACGGGGCCGCCGGGGAGCGCTTCTGCGTGCGGAACTCCGGTGTGCGGGCTGTTGTTGAAGGTGTCGGCGATCATGGATGTGAGTACATGACCGGTGGGCGCGTTGTGGTACTGGGGCGAACCGGTCGGAACTTCGCGGCCGGGATGTCCGGTGGTATTGCCTATGTCTGGAATCCGGACGGATTATTCGAGAAGTTGGTGAATCGAAGTATGGTTGATCTGGATCCGCTAAATGATCCCCAGGAAATTGACGAGGTCTTGCACATGATAACCCGCCACAAGGAGTATACCGGTTCCAGGCGCGCGGAAGAAATATTGAACAATTGGGAAAATGAGATTCGCAACTTTGTAAAGGTTATTCCGGGGGAATACAAACTGGCATTACAAAGACTGGAAGAAGAGAAAGAAATGGAAGCGGTCGATATGCGAGTGGGAGCCTGACTATGGGAAAAATTACGGGTTTTAAAGAATTCAGCAGAGCGACTACGGTCAAGGATCCGGTTCCAGATCGGGTTAAGCATTATCGAGAGTTTGAGCACACTCTGGACGAGGAAGCCACGGCCAATGAGGGCGCCAGATGTATGGATTGCGGAATTGCGTTCTGCCATGGAGATACGGGCTGCCCCGTCGAGAATCTTATTCCGGAATTCAATGACCTGGTTTTTAGAGGGCATTGGAAAAGTGCGCTGGAGAATCTGCATTCCACAAATAATTTTCCGGAATTCACAGGCAGACTCTGTCCGGCGCCATGTGAATCGGCCTGCACTCTGGGGCTCACAGATGCACCGGTTTATATTAAAAGTATTGAGCGCTCGATCATTGATCGGGGTTTTTCAGAAGGCTGGGTAGAACCGAAACCGGCCCAATTTCTCTCAGGTAAGAAAGTTGCAGTGGTCGGTTCGGGCCCGGCGGGTCTGGCATGTGCTCAACAATTGGCTCGTGCGGGACACAGTGTCACAGTTTTTGAAAAGAATGATCGTATCGGCGGTCTCTTACGCTATGGCATTCCCGATTTCAAAATGGAAAAGTGGCATATTGATCGCCGTATGCAGCAAATGAAAATGGAAGGTGTTCAATTTAAGACAGGCGTACATATTGGTATCGACGTGAAAATTGCGGAACTTCGCAAAGATTTTGATGCGATCGCGTTGGCCGGTGGGTCAGAGAAACCACGTGACCTTCCATTACCGGGCCGGGAACTAAAGGGCGTACACTTTGCTATGGAGTTTCTTACCCGACAGAATCATGTTGTTGCCGGAGATGATGTCCCTGACCTGATATCGGCAAAAGGGAAGCACGTAATTGTTATCGGTGGGGGTGATACTGGTTCCGATTGTGTAGGAACTTCGAATAGAATGGGTGCCAAATCGATTACGCAACTCGAAATATTCGATGAGCCGCCAAAAGATCGACCACAGGAAACACCGTGGCCACTATACCCCCGCATACTGAGGACATCAACAAGTCATGAGGAAGGTGTCAAACGTGAATGGGCGATTGGGACAAAGGGATTTAAAGGCAACGATAAAGGTGAGGTTACTCACCTTTATGGATGCAGAGTAAAATTCGAAAATGGAAAATTTGAAGACATTCCAGGTTCTGAATTCGAATGGCCGGCTGATCTGGTATTATTGGCTATGGGATTTGTACATCCTGTTCGCGAAGGAATGATACAGGAATTGATGGATATGGGCATGGAATTAGATCAGCGTGGGAATATAAAAGCTGGTTTTGGTAATACACGTGGTTCGTTTCGAACATCCGTTCAGAACGTCTATGCATGTGGAGACATGCGACGGGGCCAATCATTGATTGTTTGGGCTATTTCAGAAGGTAGAAAATGCGCGGCACGTATTCATGAAGACCTGATGGTGCAAGTTTGAATATGCTGTATTCCGATAGGCCTCCGGTCAAGAGTGTCTCCAAAACCTATATGTTTTACAATGCTATTGGAATCTAGGTTGATTATTTCGGAATATAAAAAGTATGCATATCGGTGACTCATTGCTTCATTTACAGCATTACAATTGTCATTGTCCATTATCAGTAAGAATATAAACATTTGACATGCGGAATATCCATGGCTGCGGGACAGTAATTTCAGTTCTGCCCACAAATAATTGCTGATACGCATATCAAATCGCGTTGGATATGTCCCACGTTTTTGGTATTTTGTTGTGAATTGATTTGAAACCGGTAATTGGTTGTATTGATTGTTGGCTTTTTTCAACAGGTATTCAAAATATTCACTTAAACACATCCCCATCTCTTCCATTCGATCGTACAGAACAGTATGTAGTGCTGGAGGTACCAGTAAGGTCACTGGAATGCATAAGTTTGGAATTAATAATACTTTATTCTCCTGAGCGGCATTGTTGACTTTCATACCTTGAAAAGGTCTCGGATATTCAATATGTTGCGCAAAAAAATGCCTTAAAATGTCGGAACTACACAAAAAATCATAAATGAAATACTAGAGTTAATCTCGATTTCGCATGCCTACCCTGTAGCGGAATTTTCGATTCCTATTTATTTAGTAAATATCTGTCTGGGAAAGAAATCAACGGACCCCGTCGGATTGAGATCGTTTTATAAGATCGTAGCAGGCTAAAGGATACTATCTGAGAAAAAATCGGCGTTCTGTTCTTAGAAGTGTAAACCAGGTGATTGCAGCTGAAACCGGGCGCTTCCGGTTTTCATTTAATGACGATTCTATATACCTGACGATTTCTTCGCAGTGTGCAATTGACTGAATCGGCTGTCTTAACTCAAGCTCAATCGAGTTAAAGGCAGGATCGTTTTTTTGGCCGCCCTTGACAATACTGTACACAATATAGTAGAAATATCTTTTTTGGTATATCTTCATTTCTATTCTACAGGAATTCGGATTTTTCTAGAATTGTGGTCATTTCAAGAATTCGATCATCAAGAAAACGAACGCCATCGGTCGTCCATTGGTACTTTTTATCCATGTATCCTCGGGCAATCCAGAGGCGAAAGCATGATTCAATCAATTCAAATAGTCTATCCTTACTCGAATTCGCGCCTTCCAAAAGGATTGCGCTGAGCTCCGTGGCCGATAATTCGGTGCACAGTCTTAAATATCCGATCAGTACGTCATCCGGGTATTCCGTTGGTGTCATCGGTGCCGAATGCGGGCTCTCCTGCCAGTTCTGAATATTACGTGTATTGGCGTAGCGATTGATACCATCAAATCCATGTGCACCGGGGCCCAATGATAAGCAGGGCTCATGAAGCCAATATCTTAAATTGTGCCGACACATATATCCGGGTCGGGCAAAATTGGATATTTCATACTGAATAAATCCGGCTGAAGACAGGATAGACGGCAGAGAATCCATTATTTGAGTCTGTAAAAGTTCATTTGGAGCTCTTTTGCTTCCGGATGAAACATTTCGATAATAGGGTGTCCCTTCTTCCAGGGTTAAAGAGTATATAGATAGATGCGAAATTCCGACACTCAGCGCACGATTCAGATCGGCATGGAATTGATCCAGTTGTTGCTCGGAAAAACCGTAGATTAAGTCTATACCGCAG
>JAGRMX010000389.1 GCA_020441025.1 Leptospiraceae bacterium | reverse complement strand
TGGCAGCCGGTTTTGGCAAACGCATGGGATCGCTTTCAAGCACCACTCCCAAACCGCTGTTACCGGTGGGTTCCATACCGTTGATCTACACCACCCTGCACCTGCTCGGCCGGTGGGGAGTGCGGCGAGCGGTCATCAATTTGCATCATCTGGGCCATCAGATTCAAGCGGCCCTCCGCAATTTCACCGATTTTGAAATTCTATTTTCCGAAGAAGAAACTATATTGGGAACGGCCGGTGGAATCCGGAAAGCCATTGATCAATACCAGGAATCCGGTTTATTCGGCCGCGAACCTTTTATTCTGATCAACCCGGACACAATTTTCTTTCCGGCCGAATCGGATCGACCGGGACCGTTGATTGATCTTTCCGATTCTACCGGCGAATCGATCCTTTTTCTGTCGCATAAAGATCAGGCTCCCGATGCTCAGGGTTTTTGTTATCGATCGGATGGAAAACATATTCGGATGGACTCAAACGGCGCGCTGTATTACATCGGTTACTCGATCATACATCCGGCCACTCTGGCGACCGTATCAGGCCACGCTTTCAGCAGTCTGGGTGACATCTGGCGCAGACATGCGGTCGATAATAAACTCCGAGGGCATTGCTTTCAGGGCGATGTACTGGATGCCGGCACCCGGGATGCATACGAGCATATTCAAGAACATCCGCTGATCCGGAAGCACGCGAAAACATGGGCTCAATACATTCAAAAATAGCACCGCTGGCCATTGCGATCACATTGACATTGATTCTACCTGGAGCCGGTTATGCGGAAAGCACCCACCCGGTGGTAGCTTCCGTTTTACCCGATGAACTCGAAGCCCTGCCGGAAGATCCGTTGCCCGATTCCGCGAATCGACCGCTGGAGTTTACGGAAAAAGAGTACGAAGATGCGCGCAAAAGTCTGGATTTGATGGAGATTTCGGCGCGCCTGTTGATTGCGTTTCGTTATGAACAGAAAGCTCAAATCGCGGCCGATTTAAGACGCATTAATGAGATTGCTCCCGAAAGCGCCGAACGATTCTTCTTCGAAGCTTTAAATTTTTATCAGCAGAATGAAAAAGGACGCTCGTTGGTTGCTGTAGATGAAGCCATCAAACGCAAACCCTGGTTCGCGCGCGCCTGGAATTTAAAGGGCCTTCTATTGAGTGAAGCCGATCGCCTGCCGGAAGCGATGACCTGTTTTCAGAAAGCCATCGAACTCGGTCCGTATCATCCAACCTATGTGTATAACCTGGCGTCGGTCATGTACCGACTGGGCATGCAGCAGGAAGCCCTGCGCACCGCCCGAAGAGCCACCTATCTCAAGCCCAATCTGGCGGAAGCTCATTACCTGCAGGGTCTGTTGTTGCGCGACGAGGGTGATTTCAACGAATCGGCCAAATCTTTTGAAAGCGCGCTGGTTTACGGTGAGGAATCCACCCGCTTCATACTGGACTACATTCAAATCGCCGAAACCGTCGGAAACGATGAGAAGGTGCTCGATCTATGCAAACGCATCGAGAATCGCGATGATCCCGAAGTTTTTCGCACGCTGGCTCGAATTCACATTAAACACGGCGAATATGGCAAAGCGGCCTATATGATGGGACGGGTATTGCAAAAGCCCGAAGCGAATTTGGGCGATCGCAAAATTTACGTTTTCACTTTGTTTAAATCGGGAGTGCGAGATCTGCAAATCCGTATTCGGCGTATGACCATTCTGGATAGAGAAAAAGAAGCGCTGCTTTCGTATTTACAGGAACTGGAAGAAAATCAGAGCCGCACCGTGGATGTACGCGACCCGATACTCAATCCGGTTTTATAATCAATTCGCCAATGCCGTTCGGATGCACGGTCAGGGCATCCGCCGTACGCGGTGATAGTTCCCGGCATTGAACGATAAAACGCGGCCAGAACGCCCGGGTTTCGTTCATATTCAACAATCGAACGCGATTGGCTTCGTCACGATAACGTCCAAATACCGGATAAATATATACTTTCTTTATGACCGGGTCTTTTTCATCGAAGTCCACACGCACTACAATGTTATCCTGTTGGTGTTCATTTATGCTGCCGAACAGGAAATTGCCCAGTGAATATATAATGAGGCCATCGCGATACATTTCAATGCCTTGAGGAATATGCGGATGGTGACCGATTACTAATTTCGCACCCGCGTCGATCAACGCATGTGCCTGCTGCACCTGCCAGCTGGCCGGTCGCGGATGGTACTCAATACCCCAGTGCAGACTGACCATCACAACCTGCGCCTGACGGGCCACGGCTCGCACCTGGCCGATAGTATAGTCGGTCATACGCGCCACGCCGACCCGATCGCGCGCGCTGAATATTTCTTCTTCTCCGATGGAACTTAACGAAAGCAACGCAAACGATTTGTTTTCCAGACGAAAATACAACGGACTGGCCGCATCCCGGGAATTTTCACCGGCACCAACGGATAAAATTCCGTTTTGCCGTAAAAGATACACCATTCGATCCAGACCTTCTTTGCCCATGTCCATGCTGTGATTGTTTCCCAGCAGAGCGACGTTGACGCCCATATGGTTCAAGAGCGCAATGCGCGAAGGGTTGGCATTGAATATATATGATTTTTTTACAAAGGGTGCTCCCCGGTCCGAAATACTGGTTTCCAGGTTAATAATCCGGTAGTCCGCCGCGTGAAAAATATCGACCACGTCTTCCACGGGCCAGAGATCGCCGTGACGGTTTTGCATATCCGCCACACCCCAATCAAAATGCGTATCGCCTCCAAAAACGATCGATGTGGCATGGTTGTCGCTACCGTTCATCACTCCCGGAAGCGAAACGCCGGGATTTTCAATTCGAGCGTGTTGGGCTATGTCTTCCTCCGGCTGCGTCTCCCTCGAAGCGGATGAACAGGCGTTGAATGTAACTATCAAAAGCAGGTATACTGCACACCGACATAATCCGCTTTTTACGCTAATCATAGTTCTGCTACTCGCTTAAATTCAGCCGGCGCCACAATGAGTTGACATACCAGGGGCCGCGCTCATTCATCTGTCAGTCACTCGATTCTATAATTTCAGTTGGAAATCATCATGCGCATCAAGCACTTTCTTATACCGGGCATTCTGCTTCTGGTTTTCTCAATGACAAGCTGTTTCACCGGCGACATATACATAGGCGGACTGCCTTTTTCCGGTCAGGACCGTAATTTACGCGAAACACAGCTATATCCGTACGATGCTTCCGCCGGCAGTTGTCTGGGAACTTCATTCGGGGGGCGCAAAATCTTATTAATCCCCATTGACGGCGTGATCGGCGATTCCGGCTTTCTGGCCCGCTCCGCAACCACACCCGGTTATATCCAGCGAGTACTGAATCTGGCCGACCAGGATCCCTCCATCGGCGCCATTTTGTTGCGCATCGATAGCCCGGGTGGCACCGTCAGTGCCTCCGATTTGATTTATGAACAAATTTCCGATTTTGCCCGCCGACGTAACATTCCGGTCTACGCGCATATTTCCAATCTGGGGGCGTCCGGAGCATACTACGTGGCCATGTCTTCGGACCATATCAATGCGCGACCGACCGCCATGGTGGGCAGCATAGGAGTTATTCTACGAAGCTTCACCGTTCACGGGTTAATGGAAAAATTCGGCGTGGATTACGTCAGCATTGCTTCGGGTGATAACAAAGATACGCTTTCCCCATTTCGTCCCATGCGCGAGGATGAAGAGCAAA
>JAGRMX010000388.1 GCA_020441025.1 Leptospiraceae bacterium | reverse complement strand
CCCTGCATGAGTTTTTACCGCATACCGACGCGGAAATTGAAGACGTTGCTAAAGAATTGCAACAATCACCGGAAGAAGTTAAACACGCCGTAGAAGACTACCAGGAGTTCAACCCCATGCTGGGAATGCGCGGGTGCCGCCTGGGAATCATGTTCCCGGCCATCATTGAAATGCAGGTGCAGGCCATGATGGAAGCGGCCGTGGAAATCCGCAAGAAAGGCCGCGGAGTGCAATTACACGTCATGATTCCGCTGGTATCGCACGTTTATGAGTTGAACAACCAGAAGGAAGTTGTGGATCGTGTGGCCCGCCAGGTTCTGGATAAGGCCAATATGACCGGCCTCGGGTATATGGTCGGAACCATGATTGAAATTCCACGCGCGTGTGTAACCGCCGATGCCATCGCTAAAACGGCGGAGTTTTTCAGTTTCGGAACGAACGACCTCACTCAGACCACGTATGGACTTTCGCGCGACGACGCGGGCAAGTTCTTACCATATTACATTGAGCATGGCATCTATCCAAACGATCCGTTCGCCAGCATCGATCAGCATGGCGTCGGTCAACTGATGGAAATGGCCGTATACCGCGGCCGCAAAACCCGACCGTTTCTGGAAATCGGCATTTGCGGCGAACAGGGCGGTGACCCGGCCTCAGTCCACTTCTGCCACAAACTCGGTCTGGACTATGTGAGTTGTTCACCGTACCGCGTACCCGTTGCCCGATTGGCCGCAGCCCAGGCCGCCATCAGTCAGGCGAAGGTGTAAGAGAATGCGGAATGCGCCGATTGGACGTTATGGCCTGGTTCGGCGCACATTTCGAACCTGACTTTTAATTCCAGAGTGCAATCCAGCTTGACAGTCATTCGATGTCGGTACCAATTTTTACACTATGTTCAATGCAACCGGTCAATTCCGCTTTATCGACCTGTGCCGCACTATCGCCGTATGCCTGATACCGCTGGTATTGCTGCCCTATTGCCATACCACATCCACAATAACTACGGAACCGGAAGGCATTGAGGTTCGCTACAAGGGGCGCACACTTGGAAAGACTCCCTTCAGCACGGAATTCAGCGATTTAATCTTCGAAGAAGACACCGTTCAGTTTTACCATGAAGGTGAATATCTGCGGTCCGGTCGACTCTCACGTGAAGTGAAAGTAGGCGCATTGATCGGCGCCATCCTGGTTACAATACCCGTATTCTGGGTGGCCGGTCCTAAAGAATATTACTTTTTCGAAATTAGAATGCCGGATGAAGAAACCGATGCAACGGCAAATCAGACTCCCGCCCAATCCGAACAGCAGCCAACATCGCCGGCATCGAATGCCAAAAGCTATACCACCATTACATTTGATGATGAAGGCAATGCGATTGTTTCGGACGAAAACCGATCAGATGAACCAGAGAATACCGCCGCTACCGAAGCTGAAGAGTATGACGGACTGGTGCGATTGAAAAACGGACAGGCATTAGAAAACGTGCGTGTTGAAGTGCAGGGTGAACATGTAATGGTTACCACCCCCGATGGAACCAGTGTATTCTATAAAAAACATGAAATTGAAAGCATCAACTTTCATTCCGACTGAAACAAACGATTGACCGAGGTCTAACATCCGTGCATGTTTACTTCGCGCTTATAGACCGGCAAGAAAGCACCCGATCGCCGGGATAAACCGGCGATCGGTATCAGTCTTAATCCTGTTTCAGTGCCTTTGTTTTGCTTCTGCCTGCGCGTAGGAATCAGCCGCGCTGCTAATTGCTCAGAAGGCGAATCCTTCTACCTGGGATCCCTGGATAAACACCTTCCCATCCACGGTATACACAACGTAGTTTTCACCCTGCTGATAAATCACGCCCTGGATTCTCTGGCCGCTCTTCAGAATCAAAGTTTCACTTTTCTTATTGAATACGGATTCAATCGTCCGCTGCAATTGGGCGCGCTGGGCCTGATTGCGTTCCTGTACCTTAGCGGCGGCTTCTTCCGCGGTCATGGTATCATTTACATCAATGCCTACCAGAGACTCATATTCCTTTTCTCTCTGTTGCATTTCCTGGTCGGGTACGGATTCCGTTTCCGGCGGAGCCGTTTGCTGGATGTTCTGGCGGATGGTCTCACGCTTTTCCTCGGGCACGGCCTGGTCGATTTTTTCGACCGCCTGACGGACTTCTTCCGGCGTCGCATCGCGTTTATTCTGCAACGCGGCAACCGCCGGATCATTCAATGCATCCTTAACCTCCGGATTGGCTTCCAACCGTTGATCCACGTCCTGCCGGGTCATGGTAGCGGCCTGACCGGCCTTTAATTCCGTGCCGTTCTCTTCCAGGCCCGTGACCATATCGTTCAACACCTTGCTTTCACTGACGACTTCATCCGGCAAATTTTCCACCTGCTCCACCCGGGGACGGTAATGCACCTGACCTTCATAAACGGCGGTTCGGGTACTGCCATCGGCTTCAACGGACATTTCAAATTTGGTACCACGCACCGCCGCTACCGCCGTCGGACCGGTCATCCGATAGGCCGAATTGGCTTCGCGGTTATCCAGTTGATACATACTGCTACCGGATCGCAGATTGGAGTCGTAGCGGGTGCTGCCATCGGCGAATCGACGGGCGTTAAAATCAAATTCTGAGTTAGCTTTAACGCGCACGGTCAATCGCGATGCGCCGGCGGCAATTTGCAGGTCACAAATAGATTGGCCGCCGGTTTTGATTACGGTGCCATCGGTAAGTATGGTTCCCGTCTTCACCGGCTCGCCGGAGCCGGTGGTCACCTGACCGGCCACGAATAACACGGCCGCTTTCACGGGAACGGCCTCACCGGCATCCGCTGAAGAGCCGCTGCCCTGCTCGCAGGCGCCCGCCGCTAGAACAATGATTAATACAGCAAATAATGTTATTCGTCGCATAATAAACCTCAACATGAGTTTCAATTTCAGGAAATCAGCCCCCTGCTTCTTTCAGGAATTGATGAATGTATATCCTTCCCTGTTTCAACCGGGCTGTTACTTAAAACCAGTAATATTTTTAAAAAAATCAGTAATAGTACTTATATATGCAAGCATAAATCCAATTGAAATCAAGTGTGTATGAATAGTTCCTTATTATAGAAGCTCGTTAAAAAGCGGCCTGGAGCCGTACCGGCACCCGATGCGGTCCCTGTCGACCGGGAGCAGATTCAAATACACCCGGACAAACTGTGCCACAGTATGAACAGCGACCCTGTTCATCCAGATGATATTCGGAGAGTTGGTACCAATCGCGTCCAATCAGCAATTCTTTGCATGCATGACAGTAAGTACTTTGATCGGCAAAAGAATGTACATTCCCGGTATAACAATGATGGATCCCGGTTTCCAGCGCAATATTCCGCGCCCGCCGCAGAGTCCCGGGAGGCGTGCTCGCTATGTCCGTCATTTTGAAGTCCGGATGAAAAGCGGTGAAATGCAACGGTACATCCGGCCCCAGTTCGGTCAGAATCCATTCACACATGGCCCGTAGTTCTTTTTCCGAATCATTTGCGCCCGGTATGATTAAATTGGTGATTTCAACATGCACCCGGGTCGATTGCTTCAGATATATCAAAGTTTCCAATACGACGTCCAGTTCGCCGGCGCATAGCTTTTGATAAAAATCCGCGTTAAAGCCTTTCAGATCTATATTGGCGGCATCCATATACTGAAAGAACTCGGCCCGGGGCTCCGGACTGATGTATCCG
>JAGRMX010000387.1 GCA_020441025.1 Leptospiraceae bacterium | reverse complement strand
AGCGGCCCACGCTTCCGCTTTTGCACGCACCGTTTCACCGGTACACATCGGACTCTGTATGCTTCCATCGGGAAAGCGAATACGAACGTACCACACGGGTCGTCCGCTTTTGCGTTTACGTTTATAGAAATAGAATCGGCTGGTAGTTGACATCCGGGCTCTCCTTGTTACACGCATGCGGCAAAAGTATTTTGCTACTTTTGCTACCTGTTTAGTAATCTGGAGCGCCGGTCGTCCGGTAGCTCTTTCACAGAATGCTTTGAATCGTTGATTCTCGGCAAACTGTTGCTCCCCCGGTTGGACTCGAACCAACGACCAATTGATTAACAGTCAACTGCTCTACCGACTGAGCTACAGGGGAGTATCGGTAACACCGCGAAAACCGCCGACAACGGCCGAATTCGCTTCTGCCTGAGCACTTTTTCGCGGCGGACATAACTGTCAAGTCCGATCGAATGCGACGGCCTGCACACCGAGCCGGATTATGACGGCACATGCGGCTGAGGAGGCCAGACGGTTTTTTCCATTGCCATGTGACCGATCGCATGTAGATTCAGAGCATGCAGTATGTGATTGTGGGCGCCCGGGGTGAAGCGGGGCAGAGCGCGCTGGAGGCGATCAAAGCAGTCGATCGGGAAGCGCACATATTCGCCACAACATCATCCGATCGGAACGGACCCGATGGGGAGCAACCCGGCCTGAGCTGGGTGGGCAACATCGATTTAAATGCCGCCGATGCGCCTGATCGTGTGCAACAGGCGCTGCACGCTGCCGGTGTTACGCAACCGGCGGTGCTTTTTTATACACCCGCGCTGGGACCGATCGGCTATCCGGTGCGGGCCGCGACCCGCGCCGATGTGATGGAAGCGCTGCGCTTTTCTTATATTCCCATGGTGGCATTGGCCGAGCGATTGCGGCCGGCTAAAACCGTGGGCTATTCCGCCTTCTATTGGTTGCGACACACGCTGGGGGCCTATGGGTCGATGGCCTATGCCAAGATCGCACTGGATCGACTGGCGTTTCGGGAACCGGAAAAGTATCGCGTCATCCGGGCGGGGACGTTCGCCAGTCAGGCCACTCGCGGAATCGCGTTGTTGATGTATCGTAAAATTCGTAAAACAGAGTATCCCGAACTGCAAGAGCTGGCCGCCGCTTTTCAAAACAGTGATAAAAAGTTTTCCGATTTCTTTTTCGAATACGCTTACTCGTGTGAAATCGAAGCATACGCAGCGCAATTCGATTCGATCCCGCATCGACCCACCAATCGGGAAGATTTGCTGGATGGCAACCGGATCATTCTGAACAACGCGGTGGACGCACCCGTACAGAGTATGATCGGTGACTGGCGCTGGACCGAAACGGAAATGCCCGATCTGCCACCGGATACATTTCGATTGCTCGCGGAACTGGATGACATTATAGCCGACTGTCGGCGGTGAGAATTTGTTCCAGAAAATCGGCCATATAAACGTGTCCGACCTCGCTCAAATGACCGGTACCGTTAAAGAAAAAATGGCGCACCAGTTCGGTAGGCTGCAATCCATGGCGGCGATGCTGTTCGTACAGGCTATGGCACTCAATGTTATAACGCCGGCAGGTCCGATGTAAATAACGGTCGGGTTGTTCCAGATCAAACCCGTCGAATTGTAACTTGCCATAGTAATCACCGCCGGACTTAAAATACACGGCGGGATAATTGGGAATGCTTACAACCCGCAGGCGTATGTTATGTTGCCGCGCTTCGCTTTGCATCGTACGAAACAGAGCGTCGTACAAATCAATCGATTGGCGGGTGGCTGCTCCGGGAGCGGCGGAGAATATATCGCGACCGATGCCGGCCATAAATCCGGTCGCTTCCAGGGATTCATTGTCCGTGGCCGGGGTCAACAACGCGATTGAGCTGCCTACAATTGTTTCGATGGTTTTACACAACAGACAATGGCTGGCCAGAATGCGCCCGCTTTGACTCCAGAGCGGCGCGTGGTTGCGCTCAAGGCGATGGCGAAATTTTTCCCGGGCCCGCTCCGAATCGGTATCGAGTGTAAGCTCGCCATGTGTAGTCAGATCGTAATAAATCTCGGCGGCGCGTTCCCGTTTGCGTTGTTCGCGCACTAAATTGCGAAAGTCATTGCCCAGGAAAGTAACCACGACGATTTCATCGGGCTGTAGATGCTGAATGGCATAGCGTTGCAATTCCAGATAATGGGCCGGACCGATGCCGCTGATACCCAGCGCGTTGATATGCGTTTTCGGAAGGCGATCAGCCAGCAAGGCCGGGAAGTTATTCTCAATGTTTACCTGCGCGGCCTCCACGAAACTGTCGCCGATAATCACGATCCGCTGTCCCGGCCTTTGCAAATCAAAAGCGGGCGCGTACCAACCATAGCGATTCATAACGCCGCTGGAAAAATTTTCTTTGGTAAAGTATACCCGTCCATACGGCACGTGGCTGATGGTGGTCAAAGCGGGCAGGATGTGTAATCCCGCCAGGATTTGCAGAAGCACTTCGACGATAATCAACAGGTACAGGACATATCCCACCTGGCCCAGGACAGCGCGTAATTTTTGCATGGAATTTCTGTTATTCGCCGACCCATTGAATGCGATACAGATCGTGGCGACGGTCTTTGAAGTTTTGCACGCTGCCGTTGTAACGCAGCTCTTTTAAAAGATCCAGGTCCAGATCCGATACCAATGTCATCTCGGTATTGGGCGTGGCTTCCGAAATGATGGCGTCGTGGGGAAAGGCGAAGTCGGCCGGCGAGAACACCGCCGCCTGGGAATACTGGATGTCCATATTCTCCACATTGGGCAGATTACCCACACTGCCGGTAATTACAACGTAGCATTCGTTTTCAATGGCCCGGGCCTGCGCGCAACGACGCACGCGCAGGTAGCCGCTTTTGGTATCCACCCAGAAAGGTACGAATAGAATCTTCATGCCCTGTTCGGCCAACAGGCGGGGCAGCTCCGGAAACTCCACATCGTAGCAAATCAGAATGCCCACTTTGCCCACGTCGGTTTCAAAGACGGTGAGATTTTTTCCACCCGTCACGCCCCAGTAAGCGGTTTCATCGGGGGTGATGTGCAATTTATACTGGCAATCCCAGGTGCCGTCCCGACGACACAGATACGAAACATTATAAAGATGCTCGCCGTGCTTTTCGGGCATGCTGCCGGCTATGATGTTTATGTTGTACGACAGCGCCAGGTTGACGGTCGCATCGCGCAATTGTTCGGTATACCCGGCCAGATGCCGGATGGCCGCCGAGGGACTGCGATCGTTGCTTTCGCCCATCAGGGGGCCGTTAAAAAATTCGGGAAACAGAACAAAGTCCGCTTTGTAGCCCGCCAGCGCGTCGACGAAGTATTCCATTTGATTGATGATGTCTTCCACGCCCTGTACCCGGCGCATCTGCCATTGCACGGCGCCTACCCGGATGACGCTCTTGCGCGTACTCCATATGGAACGCGATTTGTCTTCGTAGTATATGTTAATCCATTCCAGCAGCGTGGCGTACGATTGTGATTTTGCGTCTTCGGGGATGTAATTGGTCAGTACCTTACGCACATGAAAATCGTTGGAAAGTTGGAACGAGAGTACCGGGTCGCGCAGTTCTCCCAGCTTTACGCGATTGATGTACTCCTGCGCGGTCATGCGATCGGCGTATTTGTGATACAGGGGAATGCGACCGCCCGCGATAATACGACGCAGATTCAACTCTTCACACAGTTGTTTGCGGGCGTCATACAGACGGCGACCCA
>JAGRMX010000386.1 GCA_020441025.1 Leptospiraceae bacterium | reverse complement strand
CGATGAAAGCCACCATGAACGCGGTCGGAATGGACATGCCGACAATGAAGCTCATGCGCGGACCCAGGATGATGAACATGGTCAGTCCCAGCAGTACAAAGCCGATGATACCGTTGATAATCAGTGAGGAAAGCCGGACGCGCACAAAGCGACTGTAATCATTAAAGTATTCGATGGTAATCCGGTCGGTATCGATTCGATTTTCGAACTCGGCCAGCCGGCGCTTGACCTCGTCGGTCAGAGTCAGCATATCCGCGTCGTTCTTTTTCCAGATTTTCAAAATGATCGCATTGTGACCGTTAAAATGTTCGAGGATTTTGGCTTCTTCGAACGTATCGTACACGCTGCCCACATCGCGCACCCGCAATCCGCCGCCGCCCAGATTGGCGCGCACGACGGTATTGCGTACTTCGTTAATGTTACGATACTGTTCTTTAGTTCGTAATAAGTATTCATCCGCTCCGAGGCGTAAAACACCGCCCGGTAAATCAAAATTGCGGTCCCGGATGGCGTTGGCTATGGAGTTGAAACCGACCCGATAGCGCTGCAATGCTTCCGGTCGGACCTCTACTCGATATTCCCGGTCCAGGTATCCGAATCGCTCTACTTCCGCCACGCCGGAGATGTCGTATATATAATCTTCCAGTTCGCGGGCGGTCCTTCGTAACTCACGGTACTGTTCATCGGGATTTTGTTGGTCGCTGTCGATAGTGATGGCAATGTCCAATGCGGGTTGGGTGTCGAAGGTAATCTCCTCGACGATAGGTTGCTCGGCACCGGCCGGTAAGTCGCCCCGGACGGTATCGACGGCGTCTTTGATATCATCGATGGTCTTGCGTTTTTGCTCATCGGATATATCCGGCTCGATTTCAATTACAAATACGGATATGTTCTCCAGATTGTACGATTTGACTTTCTTCAGCCCGGCTATTTCCCGCAGTTCTTTCTCGATGGGAATGCTGATTAACTGTTCAATCTCGTCCGGCGAAGC
The DNA here is from genome assembly GCA_020441025.1 of Leptospiraceae bacterium. Lineage (GTDB taxonomy): Bacteria > Spirochaetota > Leptospiria > Leptospirales > Leptonemataceae > JAGRMX01. The sequence goes on along the minus strand of JAGRMX010000386.1, from coordinate 2,781 downwards.
TCCCGGATACAGAGTCTGGATACTTACCCGGTCAAAGTTGACGTTGGGGAAGGCCTCCCGATTCATGCGGGCGAGAATGTAGCCGCCGGCCAGAAAGACGAGCACCACCAGCAGATTGATAAAGAGCTTCTGGCGAACGAAGAAGTGTATCAGTCGAATCATATAAATCTCTATTTAGATCGGTCGTTTGTCCGGAAATCCGTTGCGGTCCCACACTCAGTTTCCTGCCGGATGTCGGGAGGCAAGCCAGGCTCGCCCCGTCGTTTAGTCTCGTCCAGTTTTATTTAACGTACGTTAAATCGGTTTGGGGGGCTTTTATCAGGTGCGAACGGGACGGACAATATGTTTTATATACGGTTTTTCGAAAAACACGCACCGACTCCAGAATCCGACTTGACCCGTGTGCGGACCGTTATCCTGCTTATGGGCACACATGTCTTTGGTCCGGGATCAAAATTCGCGTCGTCGCATCATTCGCGCCGCCAGTTGTGCCTTTGCACGGAAGGGATACCATCCGGTGACCATGCGCGAAATTGGTCGGAATGGCCGCGTCAATCTGCCCACTATCTATTATTTTTTCGGTTCTAAAGAAGGATTGTTCGAGGCGGCATTGCTGACCGTGCACGATTCCGTAATGCAAAATTTGCGACTTACCGTTCCAGATCGGTCGCTGGACAGGGAAATGCGCTCCTTGCTGGAAGCGACGTTGCGATATCACGCGGCGCATCCGAATGACATGCAACTGGTATTTCGATTGGTTTACAGCGCGCCATTAAAGATTCGCCGCAAATATCTGCGCGGTCCGGGGCGGGAGTTTCCGGACCTGTTGGATGAATGTTTTCGTCGTCATCCGTTGCCACCGGGGGAACGCTGGCGCCAAGAGTGCATCCGGGCGCTTTTTTCATCGTTGGTATTGAAATTGTCCCTTCCGGACATCGATTCGACCGAAATAAGCCGGATACGCAGGTCGTTAAAGCGATTGGTACGCCGTCCGCCGGTTTAAAGCGCGCTGATAACAGATTGGGGAAATACTGATGTCATATAGAAAATTCAATCAGAGATCGCATGTCTGCCGAACGTAGAGCTACCGTATTGATTGTCCTGCGACCGGACGATCCCGGCGATCGTGTCTGGCTGGAACGATTCATTGAAGAGTGTGCGGCGACGCATGCCGGTTGGCGCGTATGTTATCGCCTGTTGACTCCATCGTCGGTTGCCGTATCTGATGAGTGGTTGCGACACCCACAGTGGACAAAGAAAAATTTTGCGTTGTTTGATCAACATTCCGGGCTCAATCCGGAAGAGGATGCGTTGATTGTTCTGATGTCGGATGTGGACGCGCCGGCTCGATGTATTACGGCTGTGCTGGATGCATTGGATGAAGGTGTCGATGCGCTGGCTATCAGTCGATGGAATGAGCATGAGCAGGGTGCTCTCATGCAACGGATCAAAAATCTGTCGTTGCGTTTGCTATTCTTCTTTCCATTTCGATTGTTCTTTCGGATTACCGATCCGCTTTCGCGTTCCTTTGCGCTGCGCGGCATACATGTCGGTCCGGGACTGGCCGCATTGACCGAGAACCTGCATCATGTGGGCTTTGCGGCGCAAGTTCTGATGTTTCGCAATAATCAGGGTGAGAGAATACGGACGTTGCAGATTTCGGTCGTTCCAGGCGCAAAGGGTGCCCCTACCGCAGTGAACGCGGGAAGCGGTCTGCAAAAAGTGCCGATAGGTACTACCGGGCGGGTGCGATGGTGGCGGGAATTGATGCAGATTTTTTGGGCCACGATTCGCATCCGACGTATCGATCAGCAGACCAGGCGTTTCGTAAAATTCGGTATAGTCGGTTCCGTGGGATTTCTGGTGAATTCCATCTCCCTGGAGATATTTGCGCGTGTTGCGCTGCTGGATGAACTGGCCGCTGCGTTTCAGCAATATGCCGAGAATCCGGTGGTCGGTGTGATTGCGACCAGGGCCGCCTGGGCCGCGGCCTGCGCTGCGGAATTGGCCGTTATCAGCAACTTTTTGCTGAACAATATCTGGACATTTCGTCATCAACAGATTCGAGGCTTTTTCCGCGTTGTAAGTCAGTTTCTGAAGTTCAATTTAACATCTATTGGAGGGGTCGTGATTCAGTTCTTCGTGATCGGGGCCGCGACGCTCTTCATCCGGGATTCGGCGCTTGTTCGTCAGCTGGCGCTCGTTTTTTCCATAATTTTTCTGATCATCCCGTATAACTGGACGGTGTACAATGCGTTCATCTGGACGCGCACATCCGCTCCTCCGGAAGAACTTTCGGATTCAAATGTTTAATGTCGATTAGCATCACCCGTGCTTACAAGAGGGCATCGGCGTTACGCACAATAGGGAGTTTTCGCACAAAAGCATTGACTGCCACGGTCCCTTAATTCGCAATCTGATTCATCCATGTTGCCCGGATCTCGCTCAGCCTTCGTTCTGGTTTTTTTTCTGCTGATCCCGGTGTGTATACCGGCACAGACCGAACCACCCGATTCTGTTGGTGAGATGCCGGACGCTTCCGACCGAAATCAGAGCGTCGTTAAAGCTTTTACGGAACCGGTCCGACTGGAGCATAATGGCAAGCTGTACAGCCTGGCGCGCAACTGGGCGTTCCTGCCGGCCGACAATCCGCGCGCCGCTACCGCGCCCCTGGATCAATTGCCGTTTCGCAGCATGCAGGTACCGTCTCAATAGCATCAGCACGGTGTGGACTACGATGGGACCGCCTGGTATCGCATCGATTTCACAATCGGCGAGGCT
>JAGRMX010000385.1 GCA_020441025.1 Leptospiraceae bacterium | reverse complement strand
CAGGTAAATACACGGCAGGCGGTTCTGCTGGGCGATTTCCTGGGCGCGCAGATGCTTTTTTACAGTCAGTGGAAAATAGGTGCCGCCTTTAACCGTGGCGTCGTTGGCCACAATCATGCATTCGGTATTTTCGATTACGCCGATGCCGCAAACGATTCCCGCCGATGGCGTGGCTGAATCGTATACGTTTTGCCCGGCAAACAGTCCGACTTCCAGAAAAGGCGATCCAGGATCCAGCAGCAAACGAATGCGATCGCGCACGAACAATTTGCCCCGGGACTGATGCAGATTGACCGCTTTGGTTCCCCCACCGGCGCGGATCAGTCGGGCCAGGTCGGCAATTTCATCAATGCGCTTCTGCTGGGCCGCGTGATTCTGCCGGAATTCCTCGCCTGAAGGGTTGACATGCGAATGGATCGAAGGCATGGGACACATGTTCGTTATGTTGGCGCATTGGCAAGTACAACCGCATTAGCATAACCTTTGATCTCTGCATCTTTTGTACGACTACATTTCAAAACGCCTTCAATTCCGCCTGAACCTGCATCTGGCGTCCGGAGCGAACAACTACAAGTTGCACCACGTCACCTACGTGTTTATGACTGATGTACTCTACCAGATCGTCGGGTGATGCTACGGTACGATTATCGACTTTTACGATCACATCGCGTGGATTGATGCCCGCGTGAAATGCGCCGCTTTCTTGATACACACCCGTTACCAGCGCGCCCCGGATGTTGTATTGTTGCGGAATCTCCACAATCTCCACACCCAGAAAAGCTCGTTCGGTTTGTTCGCCGCTGGCGATTTTCTGGATAATCGATTTCACCGCGTTCATGGGAATGGCGAATCCAATGCCGGCCGAATCGCCGGAGCGAGAAAAAATCATGCGATTGATTCCGATGACTTCACCCCGCAGATTTAATAATGGCCCGCCCGAGTTACCCTGATTGATGGATGCGTCGGTTTGGATGAAGCGCATGCCGCTGGCATCCAGGTTGGCGCGATGCACACCGGAAACAACGCCGGTGGTAAAAGTACCATCCAGCCCGAATGGATTGCCCACCGCCACTACAATGTCGCCGACCGCGGCCTGATCGCTGTCACCCAACGGCAATGCCTGCAAATCGGCGGGCGGATCGATTTTAATTACGGCCACGTCGGTCATGCCGTCGCTGCCCTGCACCTGGCCCGCGACCGTCTTCCCGTCCATGAATTGAATCGTAACCGAACGCACATTGCCGACGACGTGCTTATTGGTCACAATCAAGCCGAACGTATCGATAACGAAACCCGTGCCGAACGATTGCACGCGCTGTTGTTGTTGCTGTGATGGTGCCTGAAACAATCGGCGCCAGAAAGGATCCTGCAACACTTCGGGAGGAACGGAGCGTGAAGGCGATTCGACTGTCGTTTCGGCGATTACTTTAACCACCGCCGGGCGCACCGTATGGTACAATGCCCGATAGACAACCTGTAAGTTGGCGCCTTCCCGGTAAACCCGATCAAACTCGGTCTGGCTGATTCCGGGCGGCGGCTGTAGAAAATGAGGACTCTCCGCCGTCAGGGGCGTCCCAATAAACAGAATCAGCAGCAATACGGAACTGACCATTTTCCAATCGGTTTTCATTGTACATCTCCACGAAAAGCATGTGCACTCGACACATTTTCAATATCGAATGTTGATAAAGAAACATTAGTCGACTCCGGTGAAAACGTCAATCCGCCAACCTGGCCGTTCGACTGTCAGCATGGCAGTGAGAACCGTGTAGAATAACGCTGTACTCCGTATTTAGCCCTGATTGAATCGGTATGAATACTGCAATGTAAGGAATTCCGGCCGAACAAAAAGCTAACGTCATTCCTGAAAAATCGATGTGTGCCGCAGACGGGTGGAGATTAATTAACACAAGAGGTCCTACATGAGTTCTGTTATTCGATACGCGGATCAAAATCTTACTGAAATCGATTTGAAGCAGGTGCCGTCCCAGGCGCCGGTCATCCCCCTGCGGAATGCCGTCATTCTACCCGGAGTATTGTTGCCCGTGTTTGTGGGTCGTCAGGAATCGGTGGCTCTGATCGACGCAGTAGGTCAACCCGGTTCACTGGTGGCGTTGTTCACACAGAAATCGCCCCGGGATGAGGATATTAATAAAAAGAAACTGTATACCACCGGTTGCCTGGCGGAAATCCATCGAGTGGTTCCCATGGGGGAAGGCGGCTGTCAGGTATTGTTGCAGGGCATACAGAAGATTGAGCTGCTTGATATTGTACAGACGAAGCCGTATATGATCGGGTGCATTTCGGCGCTGGGCGAAATCCACGATGTGGAAGAACAGGACTTCCGCGAGTTTCAGGAACACGTAGTGCAATATGTAAGCGCCCATCCGGGCATTCCGGATGAAATCAGCCAGTTCGTTAAGAAGCTGACCAACCCGTCCGCGCTGGCCAATCAAATCACGTTTTTTTCCGAGCGCGGCATCAAGGAAAAAATCGAAATCTTACGCATATCATCTCAGCAGGAGAAAATGCAACTGTTGCTGAAGAGTTTGATTGATGACACGCATCAATTGCGCATGGAAAAAGAAGTGCGTGAAAAGGTCGAGAAGGACTCGCAACGTATGCAGAAGGAGTTCTATCTGCGCAAGCAAATGGAACAAATTCGAAAGGAGCTGGGCGAGGACGATGACGACGAAACCGACGAACTGGAAAACCAACTTCGAGAAAAAGAGCTACCGGAACATGCTCGCAAAACGGTAGACAAAGAATTGAAGCGTTTGCGCCGCCTTTCGGACGGTCCCCAGGGTGGCGGTCTGGAAACCAGTCAGATTCGTAATTGGCTGGAACTGGTGGCCGAGTTGCCCTGGTCCGATCCACATTCCCGGGAAATACGTTTGAATCATGCCGCGCGCATTCTGGATGAGGATCACGAAGGTCTGGAGGAAGTTAAAAAACGTATTCTGGAATTCCTGGCGGTGGAAAAACAAACCGGCGGTTCACGCGCGCCGATTCTGTGTCTGGTGGGTCCGCCGGGTGTAGGCAAGACTTCGCTGGCGCGTTCGGTGGCCCGGGCTATCGATCGACCTTTAGTACGCGCCGCTCTGGGTGGCATGCGCGATGAGGCCGAAATCCGCGGACATCGGCGCACGTATGTGGGCGCGTTGCCGGGTAAAATTCTGAACGCCATGCGCAAAGCGGAAACCCGCGATCCGGTTTTCTTATTGGATGAAATCGATAAAACCGGACAATCCTATCATGGCGATCCGGCGGCCGCGTTGTTGGAAGTGCTGGATCCGGAACAGAACCATGCCTTTGAGGATCATTATCTGGATCTGGCTTACGATTTAAGTCGCGTTTTGTTTATCTGTACCGCGAATACGGTCGAGAGCATTCCACTGCCGTTGTTAGATCGGATGGAAGTTGTGCATCTGTCGGGTTATACCGTCGCGGAAAAGAAGGCCATCGCATCGCGGCATCTGTTACCGAAAATCATTTCCGATTTGAAGCTTGAGTCGGATCAAATCGCCTTTACCGACGCGGCTCTGGAGCATATCGTAACCGCTCATACGCGCGAGGCGGGCGTTCGTTCGCTGAAACGCAAATTAGAATCGCTGGCGCGTAAAGCCATCCGAAGATTGATCGAAGAACGTGAAAGTCAGGTGGAGCAGGTCGAACATCCGGAGCAGGCCGAACAGGCTAAGCCGACCGGGCAGGATTTCCAGAAGGTTACTTTCGATGTGGATGAGGTGCGCGATAACCTGGGGCGTGATCGTTACTT
>JAGRMX010000384.1 GCA_020441025.1 Leptospiraceae bacterium | reverse complement strand
GCCTGGTCTCATTGGACGCGGCAGAAGTGGTCAGGGCGGTGCTATCCGAATCGGTCGCATCGGCGCCGTCCGCGTTTTCGACCGATTGCCCGGAAGATTTTGCGGAAGTAGTTTGCGAGCTCTGTGAAATCGCATCAGGATCCGAAGTCAATGAATCATCGATTACAGTCGATTCATCGGTCTGGGTTCTTGAAGCGGCCACGGTTTCGTTAGCTGTCAGCGCTTGAATGTTAATGTCGCAATCCTGCTCCACGAATTCAAAAACTTCTCGAATGACGCTTTCCGATACCGGACCGCTGAATTTAATATCAAATCCCAGATAACACTTTTCGCTGTCCATCTGTGATAGAGGCGGAACTTTATCGGCAATGGTTTCCATATTATCGATAGTGCCGAGTTGGGACAGATACCGAATGAAAGACAGCGGGTCCATGCCGTGAAAAAAAAGATCCTCATGAAAGCGCAGTTTTATCAGGAAAGAACGGTTCGGTTGCGCCTCCTCATTAGTGGTGACATTTTCGGACTGAGCGTCCGGTTCGGGACGACCCAGATAATCGCGTGTGGCGGCCATTAAGCGCGCGCCCTTTTCTTTCAGAGTGGTATTAATTTCCAGTTCGGCGTCATCATCCAATTCGCTGATTACGGCCACCAGATCGGATATATGGTCGCGACATTCCAGCAGGAAGCGAACGATTTCATCCGTTATGGTCAGCTCGCCGCTGCGGGCCCGATCCAGCAGAAACTCCAGGTCGTGGGTGAACTCCTGTATGGCGGTGAAACCGAAGATGCCGGCGGAACCTTTGATAGTATGTATAACGCGAAAAACCCGCCGAATGGATTCGGCATCCGTTTCATCGTTCAGCAATGCCGTTTCCATTTCCTGAAGCAGCTCATCGCATTCGCTGATAAATACACCACGTGCGTCTTTCAGATCCATAATCGTATCCAGATAATTTGCGTCCGCCTGCCCGATAGCGATTGCGGCGGGATCATGCGACCGCGCCCAGGTAACGGGTAAGTTCGAATAGTTCCAGCGCCGGTAGAATAGACGGATGGAATCGCGTGAGCGTTATCGCCTGAGACCGCAGTTTGGCCTCGTGCAATAAGGCAATCAGTATCTGTACTCCGGCGGTATCGATCTCCGTAACCCCGTGTAAATCAACCTGGCAGGGACCGGCATTTTCCAGGGCACTCAGAAGTTGGGCATGGATCCGGCCGGCCTGGTGAATCACCAGGGCTCCGGTCAGACTGATAACCCTGCCGGAATCCCCGTCTTCGAACTTCACTTCCATATTCTGGATTTCGGACAATTTGATCGATCCGTTCAGACAATTAATTTGTTCACTGCGGTGATCAACTGGTCGGGTTGGAAGGGTTTTACAATCCATGCTCGCGCCCCGGCTTCCTGACCGGCCTGTTTTTTTTCTTCCTGCGACTCGGTGGTCAGCATAATCACCGGCGTGAATTTGTAATCCGGTCGTGATTTGATGGTCTGCAGGAACGTAATCCCGTCCATATTGGGCATGTTCACATCGCAGATGATCAGATTTACCGTTTCACCTTCCAGACGCCGAATGGCTTCATCACCGTCGGCGCTCTCAATCACCTCGTAGCCGGCGCTTTTTAACGCCAGACTCACCACTTTACGGATGGAGGCGGAATCATCGATGATCATTATTTTTTTGGACATATTCGTAGGCTCCCCAACTGATCTAACCGGAAATCGTTATCGGTAACAATATCTCCACCAGAACGCTCCGGGCGTCATTTTCGTGCTGTTCACCGTGAATCAATAAGATTCCATTATGTTTTTTTACAATATAGTCTACAGCGGTCAAACCCAATCCGAAACCGGAATGCTCTTCCAGTGTTTCAATTTCTTCGGCGGGTAATATCCTGAAAAAAGGTTCCGTGACCAGTTTTTCCATTTCGGGTGGAATCCCCTGTTCGGGCGGAACCTGGTTTCTAAAGCCAAGCTGGAAATAACCTTCCGATTGACCGACAAGTACATGCACGGTTGAATTGTGCGACCCGTATTTAAAGGCATTGTACAGGACTTCGTGCAATGCGTAGCGCAACATTTCGGGTTCATAGCTCAGGCGCAATTCCGGTATATCGCTGGAAATTTGCGTTCGCATGCCCTTGCGAGCGGCATAATCGAGCAGCTTTGCGCTCTGTGTGTTCAGGCTACCGATTAAATCGGAACTGGAATGGGCTTCCGTTCGCGGTTCCCGATGCAAAATGCGCACAATCTCGTCCAGATCACGTAAATCGTTTCTGGTTTTGCGGTTGTTCCGAAAAAGTTCATCGGCTATTTCTTTGTTTACCAGATATCCGTCCGTTTGCTCTGTTTTTGATTGATCCAGCATTTCTATCAAAGTGACCGTCGTTCCGATCCCTTCACCCTGGGATAAATTCGTTTTTAAGTTATAAATGGCCTTATGATTCAGTTTATCCTGACCTGGACGACCGACCGGCTCTCTCTGTAAAAGCCATTCCAGTTGACCGCGCAGCTTGTTGCCGGTGTTGGCCACCAGTGTTCGTTCCAGATCTTTTAAATAATGGTATTCCAGAGCTTTGTTTAAGGTTTGAATGAATAAATCTTGATCGATGGGCTTGATTACATAGTCATACACTCCCATTTTCATTGTGCGTATAATCGTATCCGATTCATCCAGAGCGGTTTGTACCAGTACCACCGCATCGGGCCGGCTTTGCTTCAAATGCTGGATAAATGTGATGCCGTCCATAACCGGCATCATTAAATCGACTATGTATATAGAAAAAGATTGTTCGCGTATTTTTTTCAGCGCCGCCTGACCGTTTTCGGCTAAATCGCTGTCGACTCCAATTTCCGCACAGAGATTTTTCAGTAGCAATCTGTTCTCGGGACGGTCTTCCACAATCAGAATGGGTTCCCGGGGGCGATAAGAGGCGCTGGTAATGTGATGTTCTTGATTCATTTAATTCCTGTAGCGAAACGGTCTCGCGGCTACTCCTTCACACTTAATAACTCGGCCACCTTGCCGGCCACGGTGTACATATCAAGCGGCTTGACGAAGTACGCGTCAAAACCCGCATCCAGATATTCGGACGTGGAGTCTTCACGATCATACGCAGTCAATGCAATTACAGGTATAGGGCGGGACTCTTTGACTTTACGCATTAGAGTTACGCCGTCCATACCGGGCATGCGAATGTCCGTGAGCAGAATCTCTCCGTGTCCGGTTTCAATATAATGCAGACATTGTACAGGATCGGCAAAGAGAATACATTTCTGGTTGTGCTCTCGAAAGTATGATTCCAGCAGTCTTCGATTTCGAATATCATCGTCGACGATGACCACTTCTTTATTGCCGATATTGCTTGAAATCACCTCCGAACCGGACGACCGAGCATTCGAAGTGACGGATTCACTCCGAAACGGAAGCGTAACATGAAAGCAGCTACCTTCTTCCGCGTTGTTACTGGCGGAAATCTCACCGCCGTGTATTTCAATAATCTTTCGGGTAATGGCCAATCCCAGGCCGGTGCCGGTGTGCTCGGATTTTAAACCCGGTTCGGCCTGGGTGAATTTTTCAAATATATCATCGAGTTTATCTTCCGGAATGCCCACGCCCGTATCGCATACGTCGATCTGAACGCTACGTTCCAACGGACGTATGGAGATTACTACGGCCCCCTCGTCTTTGTTAAATTTTACCGCATTGGATAATAAATTCAAAAAGACCTGCTGCATGCGTTTTTCATCGGCATAAACATCTACGCGTTCCTGTTGCGTCTCCAGGCGCAAAACGATTTT
>JAGRMX010000383.1 GCA_020441025.1 Leptospiraceae bacterium | reverse complement strand
GTAGCGTCCCAGAACGCCCATATGCATGGTGTTTTCCGCCAGAGGACTGTACTGCAATCGATTGGTTGCGCGCATTTCACGATAGTATTCCGTAATGCGTCGAATTTCCGAAACACTGCACGGATTGAATTGATCATCATCCAATCGCCCTTCTACCCGTTCAAGGAACTTGCCGAAGCCCTTGTCCACCCGTTCCGAAAGACTCTGGGCGGCCAATCCCGGTGGAATCAAAAGCAAAAATACCAATCCAAATTTCAGTCCAGAGCGCATGCAATCCTCCCGATCAAGATCAAAAAATGCAACTTCCGAGCGGGGACAGAAACTGGCATGTCCCTGAAAAGAAGTCCAGTGAATATTTTTTCTATTATATTGGATGTATCGGGATTGGATTTTGTTGCCTGAGACCCATGGATTGCATTTTCAGTTCATTATGCATAAATTTTCGGGAAAGCGCCTCTCCGGGCTCTCTTCCGGGAGTTTGTCCAGGGTATAGGATCTGAGAACTGACAGGATGGTGTGACGTAATCCATCCCGAACGTTACATTTCCGCATCCCAACGTCAGCATGCAGGAGGAATGTCATGAGCGCAAATACAGCCATATCGATTGAACTGGCCAACGGGATTCAGCTGGATTTCGATACGGAGACCGTAAGCGCGACCGACGTTGCTCGACGCATCAAAAAGGATCTGGATGGAGCGCCGATCGTAGCACGCATCAACGGCGAACTACGCGATTTGAATACCGGCCTGTCCGGCGGCGACGTCGTCGAAATCCTCACTTTTAACGACGCCGAGGGCCGCAAAGTTTTCTGGCATTCCTCGGCGCACATTCTGGCCCAGGCGGTCAAACGATTGCATCCCGACGCCAAACCGACAATCGGTCCGGCCATCGATGAAGGCTTCTTTTATGATTTCGCCGATCTGCATGTAACCGACGAAGATTTGAAAGCCATTGAATCCGAAGTTCAGAAGATCATCAAAGAACGCATCGTACCCGAGCGAGTCGAGTTTAAGAATGAATCCGAAGCAAAGAAAGAGTTTCAGGACAATCGATTTAAGCTCGAAATCATGAGCAATAAAGAAGAGACTCTGTCCGCATATCGCCAGGGCGATTTCATCGATCTATGTACCGGTCCGCACATTCCGTCCACGCAGATTGTGCAGGGATTCAAAGTCTTGAAAACCTCAGGCGCTTACTGGCGGGGCGACGCACAGAACGAACAACTGACGCGCATATACGGCATTTCGTTTCCCGACAAGAAACAACTGAAAGAGTACCTGCATCGCATGGAAGAAGCCCGCAAACGCGATCATCGCCTGCTGGGCCGCAAGCTGGACCTGTATTCTTTTCATGAAGAGGCGCCCGGCATGCCTTTCTTTCATCCTGCCGGTATGGCGCTATGGGAAGAAATGTTGCGTCTGGAGCGTGAGCTGCACAGGCGCGATCATTACACCGAAATCAAAACGCCGGTTATGTTGACCAGGGAATTATGGGAAACATCGGGACACTGGTTTTACTATCGTGAGAACATGTATGTTTCCGAAGTGGAAGAACGCGATTTCGCCATCAAGCCCATGAATTGCCCGGGCGGCATGCTGTATTATAAAAACTCCCAGTACAGCTATCGTCAGCTGCCGTTGCGCGTGGCTGAATTCGGTAACGTGCATCGTCATGAAATGAGCGGCGCGCTTTCGGGCCTGTTTCGCGTACGCAGCTTTCATCAGGACGACGCGCATATCTTTATGAAACCGGACGACATGACTACGGAAATCATCGGCGTGTTAAAGCTGGCTCAGACTATTTACAGTCACTTCGGTCTGAACTATCATCTGGAGCTTTCCACTCGTCCGGAAGATTCCATCGGCACGGACGAGCAATGGGAGCAGGCTACCGCGGGCCTTAAGAACGCTCTTGATGCCGGAAAATACGCATACAAAATCAACGAAGGCGACGGCGCGTTCTACGGACCCAAGATCGATATTCATATCAAGGACGCTATCGGTCGTACCTGGCAATGCGGCACTATCCAATTGGATATGTCTCTGCCCGAACGATTCGATTTGCTGTATACCACCGAATCGGGAGACAAAGAACGACCGATTATGATTCACCGCGCCATCTATGGTTCGCTGGAACGCTTCCTGGGAATTGTCGTAGAACACTATGCCGGAAAATTTCCGCTGTGGTTCTCTCCCAGACAGGTTCGCATTTTAACCGTCGCGGATCGTCATCACGACTATGCCCGCAAACTGGAGCAGCAATTCATGGACGCCAACTTGCGTGCCGCGGTGGATGATAGCGCCGAATCGATTCCCAAAAAGGTGCGTAATGCGCAGCTCGATCAGGTTAACTATATCCTGGTGGTGGGGGACACGGAAGAGTCGGCCGGCACGGTCAACGTGCGCACCCGGGCGAATGATGTGCTGGGCGAGCGCAAGGTGGCGGATGTTATCCGGGCATTGCAGCAGGAATACGAAACGCGTAGCCCCGACCCCCTGTTAAAATGAAAACCTGATTCTAAATTCGATCGACCCGATCATACGGGTCGATCGAATGCACGGATTGCCGACCGATTGGCGCACGCACCGGATTATTCTGCCAATCGAACCGGCACGGTGTAAGCGTCACCGGAACGTTTCAATCGACCTTCATCACACAGGTGTCGCAATACCCGACTTAAAGTTTCCGGCTTCATGCCCAATAATTGGGCCAACTCTTGCTTCGCGACCGGCAGGGCCACCGGCTCCTGAACGGCGCCCAATTCCCGAAAATAGTCCAGCACCCGCTCTTCGGTGTTTTGCAGGAGCATGGCGTTCATCCTTTGTTTCAGTCGTACCGCATATTGCATGGTCCGGGCCGATAATTCAAAACAAAGTTTCCCGTCCGCATACATCAGATTGCGCAGATTTTCTTCCGGTAAAAACAAAACTTCTCCGTTTTGCAGGCACTGACAGGTTGAATGATAATCCGGTTCGCCGGTGAACAGAGGTACCCAGGCCAGAAATTCGCCCATACCGAACATGTGCAGCACATTCTCACGGCCATCTTCGGATTGGTTGTAGACTTTAAATAATCCGTTTCGAACAATATACGGCCCCCGGTATTCATCTCCGTCAAAGAACAAATGCTGCTGGCGACGACACGTAATCACACGGGAATTCTGTAAAAGTTGCGGCCAGCGCTTAAGAAGATTGCTTACGGACATATCCCACTCCCTTCAATAAGAGCTGCATTTTTGTCATTCTGGTATGCGGACAAATCACAGAAAAAGTAAATCTGTATTAATAAAATTTATAAAACATACACCAGAATGATAGGCTCCCTTGATCCAGATCAAGGACATACATATCTTCAGAGTATAATCTTAGCAACAGTAATTCTCGGACTTACTATGAATTTATAAACGTCGGAGCAATCAATGCTGACCAAACGACAGGCCCGGACTTTTTTTCTGGGTGGAACCATTCTTTTCAGCGCCGTATTTATTTTTCTTACGATTGATACAATCAATCAGACCGCGGCGCGAACCAACGAACAGAATCTTACGGACGATGTTAAAGCGGGCAAACACATCTGGGATCGCAACAATTGCATGGGCTGCCATACCATTCTGGGCGAAGGCGGTTATTACGCACCCGAACTAACGAAAGTTTACGAGCGACGCGGCCCGGAATTCATCCGTGTATTCATGCGCGACCCGGAAGCAATGTTTCCGGGTGAGCGCAAAATGCCGCAATATGACCTGACCGAAGAGGAAATGGATCAACTGATCGCATTTTTTAAATGGGTCGGAGAAATCGATACGAAC
>JAGRMX010000382.1 GCA_020441025.1 Leptospiraceae bacterium | reverse complement strand
ATGCGGCACCGGTGGATGTACTTCCGGCCGGGCGACGCGCGGAATCCGACGGGCGGGAATGGGACCGAAGTATTTGCGAATCAGCGCTTCGGTTTCGTCGAATTGAATGTCGCCCACAATGGCGATTACCGCGTTGTTGGGCGCGTAATAGGTCTTATAAAAATCCATGGCCATGCCCTGGTTCAGATACTGAATGCTCTCCATGGGACCGATGACCGGTCGGCCATAGGGATGCGTGCCGTATACGTTGCTCAGAAACTGTTCGAACAGCATGCGTCGTGATACGTTTTCCACCCGCATGCGTCGTTCTTCGGCCACCACGTAGCGCTCGGTATAGAAATCGCGCAGCACCGAATTCTGCATCCGATCCGATTCCAAACGAGCCCATACTTCCAGTCGATTGGCCGGTAAGTTTACCTGATAATTGGTTAAATCGGCGCTGGTATACGCATTGTAACCCCGGGCGCCGTTTACACTGTACAGATAACTGTCTTCTTCCTGAATAATAAATCTACGCGCCATGGCGTTTAACGCATCCAGACGCTGTCGCCATTTTATGACCTGCTGCTGAGCATCCGCCGCTCCGGATTCGTCCTGATCGGCACGGGCCTGTTCCAGTTGTTTGCGCCAGTAATCCAGTTTGTTCATCCAGCGCTGGCTGACGTATAGATACTTTTCTTCGCTTTCAAAATCGCGCGTACCGACACGGCGGGTACCTTTAAAGAGCATATGCTCCAACATGTGGGCGATGCCGGATGTTCGATCGGTTTCATCCGCGGACCCGGCCTTAAATTTCATATAACAGGCCACCACGGGAGCGTAATCATTGCGCATCATGATCAATCGCAGACCGTTATCGAGTTCCACGCGTTTGATGCGACCTTCCAGCCGGGTGAAAGTTTCGTCGAGGGGTGATTCGGGAACCTGTGCGGACATGGCACCGGAATACAATAGAATCGACAGACCCAGAAGCAAGGTTGCCAGACGCGGAATGACCCTGCCGTTGCGAGTGTTTATCCGCGGAATGTATCGCCGAACGGGATTATAAGGTGTTCCTGAAATCATACGCCCAGCCTCTTATACCGCACAGTCGGGCCAATTCTTTTTCCCGGTCGCGCTGATCGGCCAGGCGGGATTGCAAGGTGCGGTGTGTCGCCGCTCGTTGATTGAGATCTTACACGTAGCAATGTGTCGCAGTATACGCACCCTTGATTCGTATCGGCCTTGACGCAAAGCCCGGGGGCGCAAAGACTGGTTCGTCACGGGCCAGTAGCTCAGTCGGTTAGAGCACTTCTCTGATAAGGAAGGGGTCGGAAGTTCGAGTCTTCCCTGGCCCACACTCCCTTCCATCTTCCGTTAATTTGCTCCGTTATTCAACAGCGCCATCTGTTCTCTTGCGGGCCAGTCAATACGAATGGCCAGGCCATGGCCTTTTTCATCGCGATCCAGTTCCAGGGCTCCACCGGATTCTTCCGTTAAGTGGCGAATGGCTTTCAGGCCCGATCCGCGGGTCGGATCGGCGCTGCCGCTGGTGCGGATCAATCCTTCACCGTTATCGATGATACTCAGATGGATGTGCTGATCATCGGTTTTTTGTATTTGAATGTGCAGTTTCTGTGCCTGACTGTGTAGAATGACATTGTCGATGGCTTCGGCGATAATCCAGAACAGATTCTGAAAAGAGACGCCGATGCGTTCGCTCAGTTCGCGCACCAGTTCCGGATCCACATCCTGCTGAAAGTCCAGGCCGATGGCGGAACTGGCCCGACTCCCCAGCGAATCAATCCACTCAATCAGACTCATGTATCCTTCGCCCTGAGAACCCAGCCGCGGCACGGGCGCGTCCGCGTGGCTGCGTACTTCCTGGACCAACTCATCGCCTTCCTGTCCATTGGACTGCCGCAGTCGATCCAGTACGCGGGTGGACAGACGGTTAAAATGATCGGCGATGCGCACGTAACGACTTTGCTGGTAGCGAATTACCTGTTTGATGTTGTTGATTCGATTGCGATACAGGCGCAATTCGGCAAAATTCAGCTCATACTTTAAGGCCAGTGCGATCAAGGGCGCGATGGTGGCCAGCAAACGGATGCGCAACTCACTGAAACCGGTTTCCGCCCGGGACGCCAGTACCAACAGACCGATTACTTTTTCGGATTCTGCTAACGGCAGCAGCAGAAAGCTCTTCATACGGTCCGACTTCTGATCAGGGCCTTCGATCTTTTTCCGGAATTCGGATAATAGTTCGCCCGGTAAATCGATGTCTTCCATCTGACGAGAACGCTGCAACTCCTGCGGCCGCAAAGAAGCCAGGGCCTGACCGTAAACGGTTTCACTCAGGGCCACCATACGACCGGACAGCGCGGTGACCGGTCGGTCTTGATGATAGCCCACTTCATAACGCAGTCGATCTTCACCGTGCAGACTGTACACCATCATGCGATCCACGCTGCCTTCTCCCGGAATGCTGGCGCGAATGAACTCGAGCTTGGCGTGAAATTCGGAGAGGTTGCTGATTTTATTGGCGATTTCGGAAAGCAAATGGCCTTCTTCCCGCGAACCTTTTTCACGGGCGATGGCCGCTTTCAGTTCGCCCTGTAGTTTCTTTTCTTTCGCGTATTGATCGTTCAAATTGGCGCGCAGAGTTTCGATGTTAGCCAGCAATTCGTTATTCTTCTGCTCCAGGGTGCGACCTTTCTGCTGAGCCGCGTTCAGTTGATTCTGTACGCCATGCAACTCTTCCTTGAACCCGGCAATGGCCTGTTCCAGGCGCGTTTCCCGATCACGATGCATGCCCAGGTCGCGTCGTAATTTATTTTCACGTTCGGCGGAATCGGATAGATTATTTTTTAAGCTATCGATTTCGGTAGAGCGTGATGTTAATTCGCCGCTCATGTCTTCGATTTGTTTTTTCAGCGATTGGATTTCTTCATCCAGCCGGCTCTGGAGACTCTGCTCCTGTTCGAGTCGGGTCACCAGATCGGTTTTCTGATCGCGCAGTTGGGCCACTTCCACCTGCAATGATTCAATACGGGCGGCCTGACTTTCAATACGTGTATTCCGATCGTCCAGGGATTGCTGGCGCCTGGTTATTTCCGCGTTGAGCTCCTCGATACGAGCGTTGTATTCGCCCGTCAGGCGATTTCGATCGCGTTCGAATTGCTGTTGATTGTTATTGATTGTATTTTGCAGTTCGGCGCTTTCCGATTTCAGTCGCTCCACCTGACGATTCAGCGATTCGATCGAATCGTTTTGTTGATCCAGCTGTGATTCCAGTTCTAAAATGCCGGAATTCAGTTTTTCTATGCGCTTGCCGCGTTCTTCTGCGGTGGCTTCCAGCGCCGAGCGTTGCGCCTGATACTGATTGCGCTCCTGTTCAAGAGTACCGGTCAACTCGTCGATGCGTTCCTGCATCTCTCTGGTTACTGTGCCGGAGTCTTTACGCTGGCGCTCCAGAGTTTCGTTCAGTACCGTAACCTTTTGTTTGAGATCGTAAATCTGACCGTGAAAATCGGTTTCCTTCTGTTGCACCAGACGTTGCGCTTCTTGCACTTCGGCGCTCAAACGCAGAGTTACGGCTTGCTCTTTTTTGAGCTCCTCATCTACCGCAGCCCGGGATTGGGTGTAATCGGCTTCTTTTTCTTCCAATTCATTTTGAAGTTTAACCAACCGACCTTCCAGATCCTGGATTTGTCGGGCCCGTTCCCGGGCCTGAGTGTTGCTGGCCTGTAATTCGGCCGCGCGAGTTTCCAGCTTTTCACTTAGACTGTCCCGCTCGGTTTTCAGAGCGGTCAGCTCATCGCTCCGTTCTTTAAGTTGGTA
>JAGRMX010000381.1 GCA_020441025.1 Leptospiraceae bacterium | reverse complement strand
GAACTCATCATTGCCTTTCGGATGAATGAAACACACGTCGAATCCGGCGGCTCCTTTGCGAATGCCGCCCGGAGTAAAACGTACGCCTTTAGCAGTCAGCCACTGCACGCAGGATTTCAAATCGTCTACCCACAAACCAATGTGATTCAAAGGCGGAACATGCACTTTCGGACTCTTCTCCGGATCGATCGGTTGCATCAAATCCACTTCCACGGCGTGCGCGCCCTGACCCACGCTGAGAATATCTTCATCCACGTTTTCCTTTTCACTGCGGTAGGTATTGATGGGATTCAATCCGAATAAATCACACCAGAGGCTTTTCAATTGCCCCTTATCCGGCCCACCTATGGCGATTTGCTGAATTCCCAGAATACGAAATGGACGATCACTCATAGAATCTTTCTCCCTGTTTTTGTATTAATACAGTGCGATTATTTGCCGGCCTTACCCGCGAAGGCTCCGGAAGTCGGAATGCTTATTCCCATTCAATCGTACCGGGCGGCTTGCTGGTTAAATCATAAAAGACGGCGTCGATGCCGGCCAGTTCCAGCAAGCGACCGGTTAAATCCGCTATCAACTCGGCACGCATATCGTACACGGCGGCGGTCATGGCGTCGGTTGACGTAATCGGTCGCAGAACTATACTCTCACCGCTCCCATTTCCGGCACCCAGCGGTATCAACACAACCGGGAACTGCCATATTTCCGCATACACGCCGGTTTCCATTTGAAAGTTATGCACCAGTTCATCCGCTTCCCGCAATACTCCGGTTCGCTCCGGATTCAAATCTACCGGAAAACGCGGCTCGAATTCCAGCACGTTCCCGCGCATTCCCGTACAGTATATGACACGATTGATGCGCGCGTATCGATTGGGCAATCGTCGGGCAATCTCTTTTAAATCGTTACGATCTCGCATGTGAGCGATGTGTATCTGTTTCGGTTCGTAAAACGATTCCGGTATCAAAGCCAGGCAGCGGGCATAAGAACGCTGATCGCCCTGTACGCCTACCGATTCCACCGGCAGTAACCGGGAACGCAGTTCGTATTGGTTTTTTAATAACAACGCGTCCGGGTCCGCCTCGGTTGCATCCGCTTCAGGATGTAAATCGATCTCAAAGCGACGTTTGATCTCCAGATCTTCCGACTGAAACTCGGGTTTACGATCCGAACACAGCACGCGCACCGCCAGACCGGGTCCCGGGAATGGATGTCGATGCACCAGGTCGTCCGGCAATCCCAGCAAACTTCCCAGACGTCGCACTTCGTCTTTATATAAATCTCGCAGCGGTTCCACCACCCGCCCGCGGGCCAGCAACTCTTCGATCGCTTCCACGCGATTGTGATGTGTTTTTATGCGATGACTGTGAGCCGTACCGCCCGATTCGATGGTATCGGGATAAATGGTGCCCTGTCCCAGAAACCAATCGTCCGCATTCAGCCCCAGTTGTTCCACCACCGCGGCCTGTACACTGACGAACAATTCTCCGATGATTCGTCGCTTTTGTTCCGGATCAAAACAGCCTTTTAGTTTTTCAAAGTACTGAGCGGACGCATCGTGCACCAGAATATCGACACCCACTCTACGCAGGGCCTCTTGAACGCGCAGCGCTTCATCCATGCGCATAAAACCGGTGTCAATCAGAAGCCCGCGCAGATGGTCGGCAGGCAAAGCTCTGGATAGCATGGCAAAGGCGACGGTCGAATCCACACCGCCCGAAACCAGAAAGAATATGCGTTTGTTACCGATCTGCTCGTGAATACGATCGGTTTCTATGCGCAGAAAATCGCCCAGATCCCAGGTATTTTCCAGGCCGCAGATATTTATAAAATTTCTTAAATAAAAATCGCCGCGTTCGCTTTCGCGCACCTCGGGATGGAATTGCAGACCGTAAATGCGCCGCCCGGCATGACCGACGGCCGCATGGCGACAATCGGGTGTGCGGGCCAGAAGCGCAAATCCCTCCGGCAAACTGTGCACCTCATCACCATGACTCATCCAGACTACCGGATGGGTTTCGACGGGCTCATTATGAAAAATCGCTTCTGCCGATTGGATTTCCAGCCGCGCCGGACCGTATTCACGATTCTCCGAACGGGCCACGTCCGCGCCGGCCTGGTGCATGATCAACTGATGTCCGTAGCAGATGCCCAATATGGGTAATCCGGCATGCAACAGTTCGGGGTCGGATACCGGCGCCCCGGAATCGTAAACGGATGCCGGACCTCCGGAATAGATTAATCCACTGTATTCTTGCCTGGCGGTTTCGGCGGTAAGATCGGACGGCGACCGTATTTCCGAGTAGGCTCCCAGTCGACGAATGCGCGATGCAATTAAGTGCGCGTACTGACCGCCAAAATCGAGGACAGCTATTTTCTGATTACTGCTATGATCCACACGTCCCTGCTAACTATCGCTAAAAATCGAGCCGGTAACCCAGTACCGTAGCTTGCGGGTCAGAGCAAACTCCATGCCATGACTGATATCCTCGACCACGCCCTCCGCGTCGATCCAGACCATGGTGGGCAGGGCCTGCACACCATAAGCGTATGAGATGCGCCCATCCGCATCATATACAATCGGATAATCCATGGCATGTCGTTCTATATACGGCGCCACCCGGACGGAATCTTCGTTGGTTATAGCCAGCAATTCAAAGTCCGCGTCTTTCAGCTCGGCGTAACTTTCTTTCAGGGCCGGTATCTCTCGTTCACAGACGGCGCACCAGGTTGCCCAGAATACCAATAGAACCTTGCGACCCTGGAGATTTGACAGTCGCTCGGCGGAGTGGTCCGAACCCAGTTCAAAGTCGATAGCGGGTTGATCAATTAGCCGGCGATCGTTAAGATACAGCGGCAGACGCTGATACGCCAGGTAGCCCAGCAGCGCCGTCATAATCAGCAGGAACATTGCGTTTGACTTAAAATAGTTGATAATCCGTTGCATGGTATCCACCGTGTTCGGATCGTGAGGCCGGTCTATATATACCAGTTTCTGAAAGGCCTTATTTACGCGATACATTTTCCCCGGCGATTGCCGGCCCGACTGTCGAATCCAACGAGATGCGCCCTTTCGCTCAGTCTGGTTGTATATGCTTTTACGTGTCCGCTACAGGCGGAAACCACAGCGCGATTGCTGATCGGACGCAATGCGGGCGAAATGATTCTGGAAACCGGCAGCAAGAAGGCCGATCTGACCGGATTCGCCGGCGGTTCGCGTTTGACCTACAACCGGGATTTTAATTTTTTCGGCCTGGGGCTCACTACCCGTTGGAACACGGTCGAACTGGAAGGTCGCTTTCGAACTACGGGGTACTATGTGGATACCGATCTGGCCCGTAACGAAGACTTTGCGCTGGATCAATATTCCCGGCAACAGCCCTCCGGATTTGATCGTAAAACCTGGGCGTATCGCGATACGGCGCATACCATTTCCGGTAGCTACAACTTCGCCGATGCGTACGGTCGCAGTCGCCAATCCATGTACGATTTTGACTTATTTCTACGCTGGTTTTTTCTGGATGACGACCCGGAAACGACTATCGGCGGGCCTTATCTGGGTTTGAGCACCGGTTACGGTTATTCGAAATACTATGTATATGATGTGATCCAGTATATACGGAGTACACGGAGCTTTTTCATCGGGCCCATCGGCATCGGAAACAGTTTTTCCAACGCCGTGCTGCAATTTCGCGGCGGTGCGGGGTGGCGTAGCGATTCCACGCCCTGGCAATTTGACCTCGGATTGTATATAATCTCCGGTTACAATACGGCCCGCGACCATCACGTGCAGCGCGGCATTAATTTCGTGGTTTATGAAGCGTAT
>JAGRMX010000380.1 GCA_020441025.1 Leptospiraceae bacterium | reverse complement strand
CTTTAAGCAATATATTATGAAATTCAGGATCGCCCAATTTATCGCCACCGGAATCTACTCCGGATATCTGCCCTTCATGCCGGGTACATTCGGTACTTTAGTGGCCATTCCCCTGACCATCGCGCTCAGTTTGCTGGCCGTTCCCTATCGGCTGGTGATTGTGCTGGCATTGATAGTAATCGGGCTGTGGTCCATCCACGTAATGCTGGAGCGCGAAAAGGAAGTCGAGGATCCGGGCTATATTGTAATCGATGAGATTGCCGGATACTCCCTGGGCTTGATTTTTTTCGCCCAACTGGACTGGGTTTTATTGGGTTTTGGGTTCCTGCTCTTTCGCTTTTTTGATATTGTAAAGCCGCCTCCGGTGCGTCAGCTCGACCAGATGGGCGGATCGTACGGCGTTATGCTGGACGATTTGATGGCCGGTATCTACACTCTGATCGTACTGGCGGGCATTCAGTTCTTCTTCCCGGAAGTGTTTCTGGCCATGCGTCGTTTTGTTTGATGGGTTGTGGGGTGAGGTCCGGGCATTTGATTTGTGCGCTTATCGCGGCGGGCATCAAGAGCAGAATGGATGCTTTGCATTTCCCCCTGTCAAAATGGCGGGAAATTATGTCCTGTATCTACAGGGGCATCGTTCTATCTGTCAGTATTTGATTGGCACAGTCTTATTTTTCCTGGTTTACGCAAGAGATTTGTCGAATAAACAGGTAGATATGGACAAAATGGCGTTAGAGATTCGTGCCCCTTTGGAAATGGATTCTATATTTGCTTTGCCGACTTTACATATTTTGTTGGAAAAACTGTCGGACGGAACATGGGCCGGGCATTGTCTTGATTTCGATACATGGGCATACTCAGAGAATGAGGATGAAAAAGAAGCTATAAGTCGAGTTACACTCCGTCTGTTGGAGATGGCATTTATAGATTTTATTCATCTGCACCAAGCGGATGAATTGAACAGATTGTATGATAATGAAGTGGATGATCCAGAGCTATGGAAAGAGTTCCGTAGCATTGCAAACAGGATTCGCACTCAGCGTCTCTCAAAGAGTCTACATAATCTGCTCAAGGATACAACTAACTTATCGGAATTTCAAAATGCTGAAATAAAAGAATATGATTTTTCAGAGTTCTCCGACTCAGAAAAAAAACAAGTTCAGCATTGGCTACAGGAGCTTCAGAATGCAGATCCTGATAAGCGTAATGAGATTTTGCTCGCGATGGTAAAATCTCTCGCAAGGGTTGTGCCACTTCGTCTTGCTGTTTGACATTGCAGAGGTTGCCGGTGTCGGGCAGAGACTTTCAGGTCTTCAATTATAGCAAGATACGCGAATTGCTCCTTTCCGTTGAAGGCGTAAGCGAGGAATCCAGCAGAAAAATCTTTCCCAAAGCTGCTCTCAGCACCCCCGATCAATACGTTGTTTTTTACGGTCCAGAGGGCATTCGAAGTCCAGCAATTATGGTTTGCTATCGAAAAAACTATGCGTCAATTGAAGAGGGTTTTATTTATTCACATGTTATCAGTTCTTTGGAAAGGTTTCTCAAAAAAGTGGGTCGAGCTGATCTGATCCCCGAGCTTCAAGATTGCATATTGAATCTGGAAAGTATATTTCACGAAAATGAGGGCTTCGAACCTTAATCGAGCCGCTATTCGGTGCCATAAATTGTCCTTCACAATAAAGTTGGCGGGTATTTTGCTCCTGGCGCCAGTGGTTTCTTAGAAATTCAGCCATTTCTCCCGCTGCCCACTTGCGCAGGAAGCAGGCGATACCGACGGCAATGTCCTGCGCTGCTCGCTGTCTGCGCACACGTCTCGTAAGATCCTTTGGCTGAATGTTAGTCACGCAACATCGCCTCCGGTTGTGACGAAATCGTTTTGAAATTATTTTCAACGACTGCTTGCGAATGCTTCATATTCATTCCGATTTATGTAAAAAAACAATCGCCATGGCGTTATTGTTTAAAAATGAATTTGCCTGCCATTATTTAAGCGTGTATAATGCAGCGCATGTTTTGCTCGACGCAAAATTATGAACGGGTGTGCGCAGCGCAAAGTAATGTTGATGCGTATGCCGGACTCATTCGTGTTGAGCCCCGTTCAGTCCGCCGCTATGCCCGGCAGGTGTCCATATGCGGCCCAGCATCCGTCTTCTTGTGTGTATGGATTGGCATACTGACGGTTCTGCTCTGGATAGATCCTTTTTCCGCGTCGGGTTCAGTATCGCGCGGCCCTGTGACCGCCGGCATTGCCACGCAAAGTACGACAATGGCCGGTACAATCAAGCCGTCCGGCGAACAAACCGTCGATCTGGTTTACGAGTTAGACCAGGAGGATGCGTTTCTGGCAGCATCAAGTCGGAGAGCCTTGTCCCTCGTCGTTGAAGTCGTGCCATCGCTTGCGTATCCGCGTGCGCGGTCCACATCCATGACCGCAGCCGGGGATATAATTTCCATCCGGGCCGACCGCGTTTTTATTGAAACGGTTGCCTATGAAGTATCGCATGCGCGCGGCTGGGAAGCGCAACTGGAAGATGAGATTCATAACGAAGCGTATATGCTGGCCCAGACGCGGTCACATACCGAAAGCGCCATGCGCGCCCCCCGGGTGCCGCCCGTTCTTTCGCAGGGGATCAATCGGGCGTATGCATTCATAAACCCATCCAGTTACGCCCGGATACAATTCGAACACCACTCTATCGCTCTCTTTATTACGCCGGAGCATTCCCGATTTCTATGTGATCGGACCCGATCCGGTAGCGTGCCTGCACACTATTTTTCCATTCGCAACGGGTACATACCCGATAGCCATACAGGAGCTTTCTCATGATTACGCCCGCCATTGACCTTCCTTCTCAAACCGGCGGAGGTGCTCTGTCCGATTTTTCCGGATCGTCACAGATGCTGACGCCGCCACCCGATTATATACAACAACACGGTATCAACAATCGCGCGCAGCGCCGACGCACGGAGCGCGCCTACAATCGCCTTGTGCGACATGGTCGGCATTTGCTGCATCGCTTCTCGCCGTTCTTGCGCACCATTGCGGTCATTTGCATATTCACTTTTTTACACAGTATCCTTTTGCCGCACTTGCAGGTGGGCATGCCCATCATCGCGCAAACCTTCGATGAGTTCGATCAACAAACCAAAAATCGCATCGAGGCCTACGTGGAACGCGCCGATCGGCAAACCGACGCGGACGCCTGGACCAACTATGTGGAGATTGGCATCGCTACCGAGCGCACCGAGTGGGAAGAAGACGCCTACGAAGTATTGCTGGATACCTACGAGTCGATTGAAGCGGACGAGAGTTTAACCGACGCGGAAAAGGCAGCCGAAAAAGTCAGCGCCCGGGAACTCTTGAACGCGGCGCGCCTGGACTGGGAAGCGGACGCGGATGAGTACATGTATTCCGAGCGCGGGCGCTGGCGGGCGGACCAATCGGATTTAACCGTCGACGCGATTTTACAGGAAGCTTATGAAGCCGCGCTGGCGGCGGCGGATGCGGCCGTGGCGGCCGACGCGGAATTGAATCTGGACGTATGGGACGCGGTGGTGGCCGGCGAAATCGATCCGGAGCGAGACGCGTTTCTGCAAACATTGCAAACCAGATTCGACGATGCCATGCTGGATGCGGTCGGACTGACTCCGGAAGAACAGGATGATTTCATTCAGGAGTTAAACCGGCGTAGAGCGGAAATCGAAAGTGAATTCACGTTGCGGGATAACTTTTACGTACTGCGCGGCCGCAATCGGTATGTTGCGCTGAAACGCAACGACGATCTGTCGGCGCGGTTGTACGCCGAAGCCGAAAGCGCCGAGAACCAGGCGCTGCG
>JAGRMX010000037.1 GCA_020441025.1 Leptospiraceae bacterium | reverse complement strand
GCCAGACTTTTAACACCGGTGTACGGCCGCCCCTGTTGCTTTTGTTGTCGGTAATTATGATTGATGTCGCAAAAGGCGCATTCCTCTTCTTTTCCAAAATATTGGCAGTTTCGAAATACGGTCAGATAAATCAGATAGCCCCATTCGATGACCGGCGCGATTTCACCGGGCGCCTTTCCGCTCTGCGTGGTGTGCCGATAGTAACCCGGCACCGGAGGAAAATCTACCAGCCCCAGAAAAGTGCCTGGCGATATTTCCGCGCGTTCCGCCGCGTCTGCGTTGCCGGAATGCGATTGCCCGGCGACGTCTTCCAGATACAGGGCCGGGCCCTGCTCGGATGCGCGCACAATATAGGGCGATGCCGGATTGACCCGCACGGATACGATGGTGGACTTTAAATCGAACTCTCCGCCGCGCACCCGGATCTCTTCCGGAACCCGAAAACGAATCTGATCGCCCTGATCCGCCAGAGGTACGTGATCGAAGGTGAAGATGAAATAGTCCTTTTGCTTGAAGTCCAGCCCGGAACGCGCGATGGATTGGTCGTCAAACCGCAGTCCCAATCGCAATAGATCCTGTTTTAGAATCGCCTCGAAGGGAATGCGCCGATAACGACGTTCCAGATCCTGTAGATCGGCCAGTGTGGTACCGCTATTATGCGGAACAGAGCGCGGGGATGCCATGACATCAGGAAAACAGCGCGTGGATAACCGGGCAAACAAAAAAGGTCCGCGAGCAGCGCGGTCTCAGTCCGGGTGAATCGTCCATACCCTTATCGATAAGCGCGAATCCCACACCCTGCGGCCTGACTTGACAGGGGGCGGCAATCGGCATCTTGTGGACGGTCACAGGGGGATTACACGCAATCCTGCACGAAACCTTTTGTGAAATAATCGAAGGAATTCAAAGCGCCGATGGAGTATGTAAAGAATCTGTTTCGTTTTCCGACATCTTTTCTGAAAGTCTATCCCCCCATCTGGCTGGGTATTCTGGTACTGCTGGTCGCCGCCGATCTGGGCACTAAAAAACTGGCGACCGATCATTTGATGTTCCATCTGGGCCATCATCAGGCCACCCGTTATTTTACTTCCGCCGAAGATTTCATGCAGGCTGAAGCTACCCGTACCGGCGCCCCGCAGATTGATATCCTGGGTGAAAACGGCGAATACGTCAGCTTTGAACTGGTGTTCAACGATCGCTTTGTATTCGGCCTGGGCTGGTCCCTGCCGCCGGTGTTCGGACTGGGACTGACTCTGCTGGCCACCCTGTTTCTGGGGTTGTACCGCTGGCACAATCCCGTTCTGGGCCATCCGGTTGCCTGGCTGTTCATCTTCTCGGGCGCGTTCGGCAATCTGATCGACAAGATGTTTCTTAAATCTCTGGCTACCCGGGAATGGGTATTCAGTCTCACTCACGAACCCGGTTATGTATGGGGGGTGGTCGATTTTGTGAAGTGCATCTGGTTCGGCTGGAAAGACGTATCGGACATTGCGTTTTTGAATATTCTCTCCCTGGACTACTGGCCGACCTTCAATCTGGCCGACAGCCTGATCGTAGTAGGTATCGGTCTTTTATTGTTTACCATCAGAGGCGCGGAGCATAGCCTTCCTCAGGAAGGTCAGGCCGACGCGGAGTAAGTGGCCGGCTAACATCGGTAATGGAAACGGACCAGAAGAGAGCCACCGAGCGCGCCCTGATTGAGCGGATCAAGGCCGGCGACGGCGATGCCTACATGGAACTGGTGGGCGAGTATCGCATCCGACTGTATCGCAAGGCCTGCTCCATCATCAATGACGCGGAAGACGCCGAAGATGTGTTGCAAGATGCCCTGCTGACCGCCTATCGAGCCCTGCCCCGTTTCCGGGGCGAAAGCGGTATCTATACCTGGCTCTACCGGATTGTGGTCAACAAGTGTCGGGACTACCTGCGTTCGTCCCGCAACACCCGCCAGGAGAGTATGGACCCCACTCAGGCCGTCATTTCCGACGACCGCATCAGTGTGGAAAAAAATTTAGAACTTTCCGATGATGCCGGCTATCTAATGACCAAAATCAACGGCCTGGATGATAAGTACCGCCAGATATTGGTCTATCGTTATTATGATGAGCTTTCTTATGAAGAAATTGCGGAACTCATCCATGTTAATATTGGAACCGTAAAAAGTCGCTTATTTAAGGCCCGCGAGTTATTAAAGAGATCTATTTTGCGAAACGGTCGGGGTGAAGAGTATTTTACGTTTTAATTCCGATTGTTTACACTGAGAGTGAGAGATGAGCAGGCCACCCAAATACAACGCGCAGGAGTTAAACGACCTCATCCAGGATCCCAACCGGGAACTGGACGACGCGGCCCGCTCCGTACTGACACCGGAACAGCTGACCGAGGCCCGTCGCCAGCGACTGTTAGACGCCAATTTGAAAGCGGCCTTTATCGAACTGCATCAAAAGATCGATCAAACTCAACCCGGCGACGACTTTATGCTGCGCATGCGCAATCTTATTGAAGCCGAATCGCATGACCGAAAGTCGGATAATTATTCCGGCACGGTACGCCGACGCGAATTATTAAATTTTCTGAAAGAACGCTTTCTATACAGCGAGAGCGCCGCCTGGCGCTGGGCCGGTGCGGCCGCGATGGTCGCTCTGCTGGCCACGCCGCTGGTCTGGCAAATTACGCAGGGTCCTTCCGGAGAAGTGGCGGTATACGATACACGTATGGACGGCTTTGCCGGCGCGCTGGAAGAATTGGGTGAAAGCGAACGCCCCCGGGTGGCCAGCAGTACTCCGGAAGGAGCGCGCCTTTCCGCGCCCGCCCCTCATTCGGAACAGGCTGCCTCTGAAATGAATGACTCCATGGCGGATGAATCCGCGCCATACGAAGGCGAAGAAATTGTCGATGTGGCGCCGGGTTCACCCATCGCACCCGCGGAGGAAGACATGGCCGCCGATCGGGAATTATCTCGCTCACGCAACGTCCAATCGGAACGTAGCGCCTTGAATTCCACCGGTGAAGTGTACAACGAAGCCAGTCTGCGCCAGTCGGTCCGATCGGCCGGCGATACGGAAGAGAAGTTACGCGCTCTGCGCTTGCTGGAAGCTTACTACCTCAGCCGTGCGGATGTGGATCAACTGGAAAGAGTGCGGGGCAAAATTAAGCGGCTCGAAAAGCGCAACTGATGTGATGGCCCGCTTGCGTCCGGCTCTGGCAATTTATTATCCGGGCTTATCTCCAATCCGCACGTCCGCAATAATAAGTCACGTATTGATTTAGCGGCCGTCGGCGGCGTGGAAAGTCACATCGTCGTCTGCCAGATGGCGCGCATATCTTTGAGCATCTTTTTAACCGCGTTGAAATTCGCTTTCCCCGCCGTGTTAATATTTACCTGAAATCCGCTCCAGTGGTTACTCTTCAAATTAACGACTACCGGATGCTGGGTGGGCGCGTCCGGAGGCAGGGTCTGGTAGACCGCCGGAATTACCAGATCGCCACAATGAGGTCGAAATGTGTGCGTGACGGTATGCTGAGAAAACTCCTGTCGGTATTCACCGCCTTCATGCAGCAATTTTCGTATGCGCTCCGCGTCTTTATTCTTACCCGGGGCATTGCCGCTATTCGCCGCATCACTCAGATAAGCATGTTCGGTCATGAGTTCGTTCATTAACACGCTGACGCGTCCGAGATTGGCCGTAATGGTATTCCGCATGAATTTTAATCCCTGGAATATATGCGGAACCAACACCCGCCGATAGAAATCTCCGGTCGCCTGATTCAACAGTACGTTTATGTTATTGTCCGCGTTGATCACCACGGCTAACCGAATGCGATTGAGTCGGTACGCGGGACGATTCACCAACGATAATACGCTGAAGTTGCCGGACTCATCGCCGTCCATATTGCACAACCTTAAATCGGAAAAGGCGTTATTAGGATTATCCGCCAGGCCACCGGCCCATTTCCACGCGGCTTCGGCCACACATTGCACTTTTTTTTCGGTATCGTTCAGGGAGTTCTGGGCGCGCAATCCCAACACGGTATCCTCCAGCATGGCCAGTACCGTATTCAATTTAAAATCGTCTCGAAAGGCCCGGATTGTTTTCGAATATGGTTCGCCATACATATACAAAAGGGTGGCCACCATTTCTCCGACAGCCGCCTGGATGCCCGCTTTGTTTTGCGCATCGGCCAACGGCGATCCATAGTTAGGTGCGCCGACGGTAATTACGGCGGTAATGGCGTTCTGTTTGAAAACATGTTCATCCAGGAAGGCCAGATAACGGGCCACCAGCCCGCCCTGACTGTATCCGATCAGAATATTATTGGGTGAGCGTAACAGAATTTCATACAATCCAATACCATCTTTTGTGTTCATACGGGAACCGGGACGGGTGAGGACATCCTCTTGCCAGAATTGAAGCCAGTCTTTCTGTCCCTGTTTCTGATTGTATTCACGGATATTCTTCAGCAGTTTTTGATCGACCTGCTCGGCTCGCTCTTTCAGTATCTCCTGAACCGCGGCCGGCTCGAAAAAACGACCGATACATTTCACGGCTATGGGAACGAAATATTCATCGAAGGGTTCCTGTTCATACATCAAGCTATAAGAGAACTCTTTTTGTTTGCCTTTGCCCTGATTCCAGACCGAGGGTTTTCGATCACCGAACACACAACGATTCCCGCCTTTTCCTACAATAAAACAGAGTTCATCCCGCAAATTGCTCGCGGATAACATATCCGCCGCGCGATTCAAAGTCCAGATGGTATAATCGGTCATTTCTCTCGCCCCCCGCAATTGAAATGAAATCGGGATGCTCATATGCCTATCAACATACACCGACTCAAACCCACCGTATGAGTACATCGAACGAAACACATGGCAAACAGTTTTTAAACATCGTGCTCTATTTTTAACAGCCCTGTTTCTGTTCTCGACTACGCGCAGCAAAAAACCTCGCGCCATCTCATGGTGAAATCCATCCGCACGCGTTTGCTATGCGGAATATGAGCATGCAAAATATCAGCTATCTGTTTCAGAAATACGGTTGCCCGAACCGGCGACGGCAATGTCACATGTATGCTATCCTTCCGGATAAACCCATGCAACGACTGGTTTTGTTTGATATAGACGGCACCCTGCTGATGGGCAATCAACAGGGTAAGTCCGCGTTGATGCAGGCCGTAGCTCCGGCTCCCTTTAACAGGGAGCATCGCATCAGCGGCAAAACGGATTTGCAATTCATCTTCGAATGTCTGGAACCGCATTACGGCGAGCATGAACTTACCAGACGTCTTCCGGATCTATTTGATTGCTATATTGCTTATTTACGCGAATCGTACATCACCGATAACCGGGTGCGTTTGCTACCCGGCGTACGTGATTTACTGAACGCTCTGGAATCGCATCGCTCCGTTTGCCTGATCGGATTGCTGACCGGCAACATCCAACGCGGCGCGCAAATTAAACTGGGTGCGGTCGGGTTGTCGGATTACTTCACTCTGGGCGCCTTTGGTGAAGATGGGCGCTATCGGCGTCAATTGCCGCCCGTCGCCGTGGATCGCGCGTTGCGACACTGCGGCGTCCATTTTCGCAATCGCGATGTAATCATCCTGGGAGACACCACCAATGATATCGATTGCGGTCGCCCCTTAAACGCGCGCACCATTGCCGTCGCATCCGGATTTGATAGCCATGCGGACCTGGCGGCCGAAAAACCTGATTTTCTATTTCATGATTTCCAGGACACGGACGCGGTGCTGCGCGCGATTCTGGACCCGCTATAACGAGCCGCCGGTACTTAACCCGAATTTGACTGTAAAAAAATATTATGATAGGTCGAAGTAAATGCGGCTGCTAACTGATCGAACGTGAATTGCGTTCGGTATACAGGGCCACCGGAAGCGCTAAGGCATAAGCGCCCACTGCTGAAATAATTGTTACGTAGGTCCAACCCGGGCGCCAGTCCTCCGGTAAAACATGATTGCATATGAACGTTATCAAAAATCCCGTCAGCAAAGCGGTTAATACGCCGGAAAGCGTCAGTGATCGCTTGCGATGTATGAACATGGTGGTGGCCGCAATCAATCCGCCGTTGACATAGTTCATACTGCCCATGGCCAATCGTAAAAAATTTTTCTCCTCCGGCAGAATAAACAGCAAGGCGGATGCCACCAGAATAAGCAGCGAAACGAAAGAGAATAAACGTCCCGGCAGCGCGTCCACCCGCTTATGTATATCCCTTAGAATCGATTTCCAGATGGCGCCGGTGGAATGCATGGCCGAATCCAGCGTGGACATGGCCGCCGCGAATAACAACACCGCAAAAAATCCGCTGAATACCGGGCTGTTCATTCCGCGCACAAAATCGATCAGCGGCGCTTCGGAATTTGCAATATCAAAGTGAGATTCGCGCAATAAAAAGCCGATACCGACGTACAGCAGAATTACAATAGTGGCGCCCAAACCCGAGTACACCATCGACCAGCGAGCCTGATCGATGGAACGGGTGGCCAGAACCCTTTGCAGCATGTCCTGATCCGCGCCATGCGATCCGATGGACAATACCAGCGCTCCCAGAAACAGGGCGGGCGAAAAAATCGCGTTGGTGACCTGCGCGTCAAAATTTACATAAGTATGCACGTCCGTCAGCATAGAACGCATGTGATCCGTATCGATACCGACGGCAATCACTCCGCACAGCGCCGCGCCCATCAACAATATAACGTAACCCTGAATCTGATCGGTAATAACAACTGCCCGCAAACCGCCGCTCAAACTGTAAATACCGGCAATACCCGCAATGATCAGTATCCAGCCGGCCACTCCGATGGCCGCCTCAGGGAAGAGATGATGCAGAGCAAAACCGCCGATGTAAAATCGAACACCATTGGAAATGAATTTCGCCAACAGATAAAAAAGGCTCAATGCTTTCTGTGCGCCGGCGTTGCCGTCGGTCATGGTGGCATATATAGAGAGATGATGGCGTTCATAAAGCACGCCCAGATAAAATCGGGCTACGATAAAACGACCGACTATAAATCCGGCGCACAGCCATACAAGTGCGAAGGCGCTCTTAAAACCGGCCTGTGGAAATAAAATAACCGTAGCTACGGACGTTTCGGTCGCCACGACCGAAACCATGGCGAAGAAGCGACGCACTCCCCGGCCGGCTAAAAAGTATTCCTGATTTTCAAAGTCGCCTTCTTTCAAACCGGTGTTGCGAGATGTAAGATACGCTATCACCAACAACGCCACAAAGTATACGAACACCGGAAGCAACAACCAGAAAGACATTCGGCCAGCACACGCGGAACGCAGCCGAATTGCAAGCCATTACGAAAAGCTTAATACGCTTGCCGGACCGGTTATTATCAAGTAGCTTCAGTTATTGATTTGGAATTGGATGCGTATCTGAAATCGAGCGCGTGTACTTGTCCCTCATACGGGCAAAAAATACCGATTGCGGACTCCGCAGCTGATTTTACGCAAAATACATGTCAAACCTGTGAATCCTGACTGTACGCTAACCGTCGCGAAAAATGCGCTCCGGAATTGAGTCGACAGACTTCCGCGCACAGGCCGGGATGTCCACATGGAACGGGACGAACAAATAGAAACTCCCGACGTTCTCGAATTCGACGGCGATCATGAAGATCTTTCCGAAACCGTATCGCTGAATCGCCAGGAAAAACTGTGGACCGAATTACTGGAATCACTGGTTCGCGAGCGCAAAGACACCGAACTCACTTCGTTTATCAAAGAGGTCTACTCCTCCGACATAGCCGACTTCATCGAAAAGATGGAGCAGGAAGACGGGCTCTATCTTTTTCGTCATCTGCCGCCCGATGAGCAGGGTGACGTTTTATATGAATTTGAAGATCATGTTCGCGACCGTTACCTACGGGATATTCTAAATTCTTCCGAAGTAGCCGCCATCATACTCGAACAACCTTCCGACCGGGCGGCCGACATTCTGGCCGAACTGGATCTGGAAAGCGTCTCGCGGGTACTGGCCCGCATTCCTTATGAAGATCGTGTTAAAGTAACCGAACTGCTGAGTTATCCGGAAAACACCGCCGGCGCATTGATGACCAAAGATTTTGTGGCGGTGCAACAAAATGACACGGTTAAAAAGGCGATTTCGACCCTGCGGCGCGCCTCCGAAAGGACCGACGACATTCAATTCATATACGTGGTCGATGAAGAAGGCGCCTACAAGGGTCACATCAGCCTGAAACAACTGATTCTATCGCGGCCCCAATCGCGGGTGAAGCGCATAATGAAAGAAGAGTTGCTGCCCATTCGAGCGTATACGGACCGGGAAGACGTGGCCAACTTTTTTACTCGATATGATTTTATCGCCGCACCGGTAATTGATGACCGCGGCGTTTTATTGGGCCGCATTACGGCGGACGATATTCTGGAAGTATTGCAGGAAGAAGCCAGCGAGGACATCCTCCGAATGGGCGGGGTCAGCGGCGAAGAACGACTGACCACGCCGCTGTTGAGAACATCTTTACAGCGAGTGGTGTGGCTGGCGGTAAATCTGGGAACCGCCTTTCTGTCCGCTTCGGTAATCCAGGTATTTGAGAAAACCATCGAGAAAGTGGTACTGCTGGCGGCGCTCATGCCGATTGTGGCCGCACTGGGTGGCAGCGCCGCCAATCAAACCGTGGCTCTGGTTGTTCGCAACATTGCGCTCGGTGAATTAACCGACGCCAATACGCGTTCCACGGTAACGCGGGAAATCACCATCGGGTTGATCAACGGCATTATAATCGGCTTGATTGCCGGCATTATTATTTTTCTGGTTACCGGGAATCAGGCCATCGCGCTTGTGATTCTGCTGGCGTTGCTGTTCAACTTATTGGTAGCCTCTTTTGTGGGCACTATGGTTCCGGTTTTTCTACGAAAAGTGAAAGTCGATCCGGCCATCGCGTCCAGCATGATGGTGGCCACCTGCACGGACGTGATGGGCTTCTCATTATTTCTCGGATTGGCTTCCGTTCTACTGCATATTACCGGTACCACCTGATACAAATCGATGAATGCGAAGCGCCTGCCAATAGATTCATCCAGCGTACCCACAATCGAAGACTACGACCAACGTTTGACTGACAACCCGGCCATTCAACGCAACGAATCGCTGATGCGTTTGCTGGATTCGCAAACCGACCGACACAAGCCGTTGGTCAGCATCATCACGGTCGTTTATAATGGAGAGCAAACCATTCGCGAGACGATTGAAAGCGTACTGCGTCAGGATTACGAGCCGATTGAATACATCATAATCGACGGCGGTTCACAGGATAAAACGATTCAAATCATCCGGGAGTACGCGGATCGAGTCGCGCTCTGGCTGAGCGCATCGGACCACGGCATCAGCGACGCGTTTAATCGGGGCATTGCGCTCTCCCGCGGAAAGTACATTGGATTGATCAATGCCGACGATTGGTACGAACCCGACACGGTTCGACGCGTGGTCGATACATTTCGGGCCGACGATCAGATCGACCTGGTTTGCGGCAAGCTGCAATACTGGCGCGACAACCGGAAAGACGTGCGTTTTCCATCGGCGCCGGAAGATCTGGGAGTCGACATGACCATCAATCATCCTACCACGTTCGTTTCGCGCCGGGCGTATGAACTTGCGGGATTATTTCGCCTGGATTATAAATACGCCATGGACTATGAGCTGTGTTTGCGATTGAAAAAACACGCCTGTCCATTTATCAGCCTCGATGCGGTCCTCGCCAATATGCGCTGGGCCGGCACATCCGACCGTAACTGGTTGCGTGGTTTGCTGGAAATGCGCCGGGCACAACGGGACAATTTCCCGGGCAAGCGCGCTTTCTTCTGGCAATTTCAATTACGTTTTGTACGCGGCGTGCTGGGACGCGCTCTGGCGGTCCTGGGTTTACATGGAATTTTACGTTTT
Source organism: Leptospiraceae bacterium (assembly GCA_020441025.1). Classification (GTDB taxonomy): domain Bacteria; phylum Spirochaetota; class Leptospiria; order Leptospirales; family Leptonemataceae; genus JAGRMX01. Next base: position 5,166 of record JAGRMX010000037.1, on the reverse strand, counting down.
TATCGGGCGCGCATTTCTCGATTTCGTCGCGAGTTTCAGTAAGAAATCCTGCGCGTGCGGAAATATGATCGCTTCAATTGCCGTCATCGGTATTTTTGACTTAATCCCGATTGATGGTAAGTTACAGACCGTTAACCGGAGATTCGATTCTCATGAAATTCCATAAACGTAAAACGCGGCTGCCTTTTGCGCTGCCGGATGTGGGCGAGCGAGAGATACAGGCCGGCGCCAAAGTACTGCGTTCCGGTTGGCTGACATCCGGCCCCGAAGTGCAGGCATTTGAGAAAGAATTCGCCCGGGCCACCGATGCGGTCGATGCCGTGGCGGTCAATTCGTGTACCGCCGCGCTGCACCTGGCATTGGAAGCCTATAACATCAAAGCCGGCGACGCTGTTTTTGTACCCGACTATACGTTCATCGCTTCGGCCGAAATAGTTTTGTATGGTGGTGCGTTACCCGTAATCGTTGATGTGGACCGCGATTCGTATCTGCTGACGGCCGAGCAACTGGAAGCCTGTATTGCCGCCCGGTGCTTATGGAAAAACGGTCAACTGGTGCACAAAGCGTCCGGAAGCATTGTCCGGGCCATAATCCCCGTGCATTACGGTGGCCGACCCTGTGAGATGAACGCGATTCTACGGTTGGCGCGAAAATATCGTTTAAAAGTAATCGAAGATGCCGCGCATTCATTTCCGGCGGACTACGACGGACAAAAAATCGGCAGCATCGGCGATTTAACGGCCTTCAGCTTCTATGCGACCAAAAATTTAACTACCGGCGAAGGCGGTATGCTGACCTTTACGGCCAATAGCGCCTCGCTGGCGGATCGAGTACGCCGCCTGCGTTTGCATGGTATCCTGGGGCAGACGTACGGCCGTCAACGCTGGCAGTACGATGTTGTCGATCAGGGCTATAAGTACAATATGATGGATTCGACCGCCGCCATGGGTCGCGTACAGTTAAAACGCAGTCAGCAAATGTTAAAGCGCCGTCGTAAAATTCACCAGGCTTATAACAAAGCCTTTGCCGACCTGCCGGTCCGCCTGAATCCATCTTGCAAGCATAGCTCGGCCCATCATCTATATACCATTGAAATTCGGAAGGACGCCCCGCTCAGTCGCGATGAATTTGTTGAAGAAATGTATGCCCGCAACATCGCGGTCAGCCTGCACTTCATACCCATTCACAGATTAAAACATTACCGCAAATTGTTGGATTTGCATGAACGCGATTTCCAGGCGGCGGAAGAGATCTTTCAACACATCGTTTCACTGCCGATTTACTCCGCCATGAGTGACAACGACACGCAGGATGTAATCGCCGCGACGCGTAACATTCTGGCGCCGGATTAAAATTCAGTCAAATTCGTTATTTACGCGACCGACACGCCCGCTCCCGGGAAGGTATCGATCATAATTCGCACTTCTTGCAGATGGAATTTAAGTACCATCCAACCGGCGCCGTAACGCCAGCTCGTAGGTACGCAGTTGATGCGCAAATACCAGATCCCGATTCCGAACTACGCCGCGAACAATATCACGTTTGCGGGTGGTGACGGGTTCATGCGTGCCCACATGCGAATATAAATATTCCTTGCCGTCGAGAAAGCGACTCTTCTCCCCCGGCAAGTTTACAAAGGGATCGTCCGAATTGGTAATACGGTAGCTATAATCAATCGCCCTCCCATAGGCGGCGGCGAAGTCGGGATCAAACACCCGCGGCGACGCAAAGGTATACACAATCGGTTTGAGATGATTCAATTCAAACGCCGCAAGACTGGCCAGAGCGCCTCCCAGACTGTGTCCGCTGATTATCAATCGGCCCCACTTTCGCGAGAAGAATCCGCGTTTTAATCTTATATTATTGGGATGCGGGATTATGTTCTGATAAATTTGCAGAAAACCGCGATGCACACTTCCGCCCAGCGTTAAATCACCAACGGGTCCGCGCCATGGGACCTGAGCCAGCATAGAATCCTGCACCCACTCAATGCCTGCGGACGTACCCCGAAATATTAAATAGCGATCCAATCCGCGTCTACATACAAACCCGATGGGCGTATGCTTTAGTTTATTCAGCTTCCGCACTCCGGATCGATCCTGTCGGCGAATTTTCCAGAATGATCGGTCAGATCGCTTTTCAGAATCTTCGAGAGTATCAATCGCCTGTTCCGTATCCTCAAACAGGGAAAGCATATTGCTGCGCACCGCTAACAACGATTCTATCTTAAAACCGGAGGGCAGACGAGCGGGGTAATAATGAGCATACTTGCGCCGGGCGGCACTCGGCCAATCGTTCAATTCGCTTCCGTAGCGATAAGTAAAGTAGTGGGTATAAGCCTGACCGATCAACGGGATTAATTCCCGCAGCGCCATTTCCGGTTGAAAGCGATTATTCATAAATGCACAAAACTCTGAAAGGCCGAATACTTAGAACCATTTTCGCAGTATATTTATGATGAACGTCAAGAATAAACTCAACAGCAACATTGTGATTATGGGAAAATAAATCCGCACGCGACCGTTCTCGGATTCATATTTTAAATCACCGGGTAGTCGGCCCAACCAGCCCAGTTTATCACCAACAAAGTACAATAACAATCCGATTGCCAGGATTACGATTCCGGATAAAATTATATATTTTGCTGCGGCTTGCATGGTTATCGGGATCTAATTTTAAACGGCCATCGATTCTGAGGTGATTGGTTCTCAGGTTATTGATTCTGAGTTAATCGATTCTGAGTTAATGAAATATCCCCCATGATATCATAACATGGAACCGTGACAATCAGGTATGGATGACCTCTTCAGGCGATTACATACTCCCGCCCAATTTATCATATCACAAGAGTGTGACCATCAGAAATCAAAGATGCGGCAGGGATTCGCAAATATTACCCCAGAATATCATAGCATGTCAATGGGACATTTTTTTCGATTGCATTTTCATTGCTTCTATGATATGGACCTTCACGCGATTTGAACTTCGTATCTCGGACTTTCGGATGATGAATACGAAAGTTTTCGTGCAAAACTGAACTGCCCGGCCACCTCAATCCACCCACAAATGGGGGTGGGATAATACAAAAGGCGTCGGAGTCCGACGGAACTCCGGAATAGGCGCAACCGACTGCCAGGGTCGCTATCTCATTAAACTAAATTTACAGCGATATCCCTCCCCCAAACCTCCCTCGGGGGTGGGCGAAGTGTGCCCGAATACTACTCCAGAATGCCTCCCGCACGACGATCCCGAAAGTAGCCGGCCTGGCCGTCGAAACCGGGCAGAGAACGATGGAACGGCTCAATAAGAGCGTCATTATCATAGTGAGAAGGTCGGCCACCTGCACCCACAACACCGGTAGAAAACTCGGCGCTGAAACTCAGATTCACCTGGAACTCACCCGCCGGTCCGGTTCCCCGGGCGAAGCTCAATTTCATTTCAGGCAAATGCAAATAGGCTACGTTCAATCCGAATAAAAGATTCACGCCGTACGCGCCGGCGGTAAAATCCTCTTTATAGATGTCTCTGTCAAAACTCGCGCCGTAATCGAAAAATACGCTCATCCCCACGTTGCGCAATGTCAATCCGGCCACACCACCGATGAAAGCATCCGACCGCCAGTACAGCGGCAATCGATATTCATAAGTGAATACAATGGCGCTATGATCAATGGCGGCTTTTTCATATTCCTGTCCGCGCACAAAGCGATTTAGCCGCACCTGTTGTACTTCCCGGTCCGGTCCATAACTGCCATACGCGTAGGCGCTCAGGTAATTCACGTGATTCAACCAGAAAGATGGCAAATAAAACGCCAACCCGCCTTCCGCAACGCCGTATTCGATCTGATGTTCAAAATATTCTTCCACCCGGTCCTTGCTTTCCGGCCTGGTGAAGTAATCGGTTTGCAGAGACAAACGCCAGCCGCGTTCCGGACTGATCGAACGGGCAAAGTAGCGCGCGTCACCGGCCAGAAATACGAACGAGGGCCCGCTCAAATTTAAGTCCCGGGCGTCGTATTCTACCGCACGCAATCGTCGGGCGTTGCGTATCTTGTTGTGCACGTAGCCGAGCAAGACCTGAGTGGTAAGGTAACGTCCCTGATCGGTATGCCGCAAGTAACCATACGCGGATTCAAAGAAACTGTACTTATCGTCGCATACGAATCGCAACGGATTGGAATCCTCATTTAAACATCCTGAGGCTCGATCGCGCTTCCAGTAGTTGGTGGCATACCCCAGGCTCAAACCGGTAGAGAAGCGTGTGTAATCGTAGTAGGCCACGGCCAGCGGGTCGGGTACCGACGGTCCCACACCGGCCAGAAAGGAATGTCGTAGTAGCGGGTCCCGGGCACCGACAGCCAGATTGAACGCCGAAACCGGTCCCAGCAATCCCAGGAGATACGGGCGAATGGAAAAAGGGCCGATATAATCGGATTCTTCCCAATCATCCGGATTGATCGCTTCGTCCTGATCACCTGGATCTGTATCAGAATCATCTTCGCCCAGCGCGATCAGCTCTTCGTCCGTATCAACTTCGGTATCAAAATATCCTTCACGATCGTCTTCCGGTTGGTCGCCTTCTTCGCGCAGTTCCGGATCAATCCCTTCAAAATAATCCACCGTTTCCCCGAGCAACCCATCATAAGGAATGGCCACCACGTCATAGCCTTCTTTAAAATAGGCGATGGCGTACAATTTATCTTCGGCGGGAGTGGGATAAAAGAAACCCGTGAGAGTGCGCGTCAGCCGATTCACCTGGCGCGTATTAATATCCACGCTGTACAGATTATAAATGCCATCCACATCCGACGAAAAATACACCCGCTTGCCATCGGGTGCAAAACGCGGTTGCACCTTGGTGCCCGGACCATGCACAAGCGTATTACAATCGTAATCAGTCTCGGATTGGCGCCGACACAATACCAGGTTGCCGTTACCTTTTTCACCTTCCCGCACCAGCAATACGATTGAGCCGTTATCCGGTGCCACCGCCGTATATTGCATCATACCGGTAAAGGGCACTTCCAGGATTGTGATTTCATCAACCAGTTCGTCGTCCGTGTTAAAGCGCGCGCTTCGCAGATAGCGCTTGCGATTATCGTGCTCAATGTAAAACAGACGATCGCCGTCGGATGACAGCGCCGGAAAAGAAATGCTGCGGTCTTCC
>JAGRMX010000379.1 GCA_020441025.1 Leptospiraceae bacterium | reverse complement strand
AGGGCCTGGGTCAATGCCGGGTCTAACCCGGTCGGTAGTTCCGCATAACGCGCATCACTGCCTTCAATCGTATAGGCGCCACTGATACAATCGCTGAAATGTCGATCCTGTCGCAGAAAATCCAGAAACTGATTGAGCTTCATAATCTGATTGCTGTTCCCGCAGTCATAGCCGAAGTTCGGAAACGGTCAGCGAGGGGAGCAGTAGATCTCAATCTCCGGTCCGACCGATTTTACGTAACATCTGAAATGAGTGGCAACCGACTTATGTCACCAATACATAAACATCTGTCAAGGTTTTTGGATCTTGCGTTGCAGACGCGCCTTGCGATGCTCCAATTCTTCAAGCGTTAGCATGCGGCCGGCACTGCGATACCGTATGTCCGTTTCGACCGTAGCCGCCCCATCCGGCTCCTCACAGCCCTGTATTAAAGCATTCGTATGGAGCAGGGCATATTCGAGTTGTTTGAGCCGGTGTTCCATCAGGCGCGCCAGCGACAGGCGGGCATAGGGGCAATCATAACGCGCGACGACCAGCTCCAGCATGCGCGCCGATTGATCGTATCGTTTTTGTTGTCGATACAAACTCGCCAGCAGCAATAAATCGCTGTAACGCAACTGTTCGGGTAAATCCTGCGGCTCTACATTATGTTGATTCAGCTCTTCCAGAATGTGCAACGCTTCCTCTACCCGCTTGTTACGCAGCAGAACCCGGGCGAGTCCGGAGCGTAGCGCATGTCGCGAGCCTTCGCGTCCGTCATATAATCGAATGGCTTCCAGAAATAGCAACACCATGCCCTGCAGATCCAATAGATTGTGCTGAAACACTCGTTCCATGCCATTGTCGTGACCGTATTTTACGTAGTCGAAATATATCTGCGGTATTTCTTCCCCGGGCAGATCGTCTTCCCGGCGGGCCTGTAGCAGTTCCGCTTCCAGATCTTTTTGTTTGTAACCGGGCAATGAACGCGATGGAAACAAGCGCCGGAAAATATGTAGCAGGTCAAAATGAATCCAACCGGGCAGTCCGGTTTTTCGATTCATAATCAATCGATTGCGTATCAGGGGAATATCAAATGTCTTCCCATTATAACTTACCAGGTACGAAAAATTTTGAAATACTGATAAAAGATAATCAAGATAATCCTCTTCCAGGCCCGGATTCTTTAAGAAGATCAGCTCCAGTACTAATTTTCGGGATTGAAAATACGCAAGTCCGGTCAGGAAAGGCACGGTGCCTGTCCCGCGACTGAGTCCGGTGGTTTCCGTATCGAGGAAAAGTACATCCTCCGGATGGATGGCTTCCGGATCGGGCCACAGGGCCAGTTCGAGAATTCCGCTCAGTTGTAGAGGAAAGTAGGCTCTTAAATTTTTTACGCCGGCTGTAAAATCCGAAAAGCTTTGCCGGTGAATATACACGCCCGGACGCTCTTCACAAAAATCAAAGCGCCCGGCGGAGTTTAAAATATCCGGATGTGCGCGCTTTTCCGAAAGGTTTAAATCATTTAATTGATCCGAAGGTTCCGAATGATCCGCAAAACCACCGGCGCTGTCTGTTACCCCGGTTCCCGAATCGGATGCGGACGTATTTGCCCCGGACCCGGTTTTACGCACCGCCTCCTCTACTGAATGGCGCCGGGTTCCATAAATTTGCAGACGTGAACGAATGCCGCTCATAATTCAGGTTTAATGGACGTTATAGCTGATTTCAAAACATAGCCCGGCTTTGTAACGTTGCCGACTATTTCTGAAAAGAGTTAAAATAGAATAACGTAAGCTGGATCTCGATATTCGCAACACAATTCGAAAGAACCGATCAATCCAGTGATTCCACATCTTCCGGTGCGACCGGCGGCGGTTCCGGCATGGTTCTGAATTTGCGCAATCCGCGATTCAGCTCCCACAACTTCACATACTTTAAAAAATTATAATACCCGGCCATGACCGCAATCACCAGCCCCGCCCTACCGTCCAGAAAACCGAGTCTATAGAAATACGTTAAACAAAACTTACTGAAACTCTTTACAACCGCCCATACAATAGACGATCGTTTGCCGTGGCTGTGTTTATCTTGCGCAATTAAAGTCGAGTATTGATCGATGCGCAGCAAATGGTCACTGATGTCTCCGTAGCTATAATGCTCCAGATGATTCTGCAAAGTGCCCACCGGCCCAATCGGAATGACGGTTTCATGCACGGTGCCGCCCTGAAAAACTCCGCAGCCGGCTCGAAACAATCGAATATTATAATCCGGGTACCAACCACTGTGTCGTATCCAGCGACCCAGGTAAAAACTCATTCGTGGAATTCTATAGGCGACCGGCGGATCGACTCGCTGTATTATATTCTTAATTTCATTTGCCAGGCCGGGTGTGGTCACTTCATCCGCGTCGATAACCAGAATCCATTCATGGCGTACCAGACTTATGATGTGATTCTTTTGATTTACATACCCGTCAAAATCGCGACGAAATACTCGCGCCTGGAATTCATGGGCTATATCGACCGTGCGATCATTCGAGCCGCTATCAAGTACTACAATCTCATCGGCCAAATCTTCTATGGATTGCAGGCATCGAGGCAGATTGTCCTCTTCGTTCAGTGTAATAATACAGGCACTTATGCCGGGACGCAACTCGGCCTTGCGCAGAGAAGTGGGCGAAGTGAGCCGGGAATGTGTCTTAGCCTTCTTGCTGGCGGGCATGCCGCTTGCTCACAAACTCTTCAGTGAAGGGGATTTCCAGACGGGCGATTGTACGATCTTCTTCAATAATGATGCGAAAAAAATTCGGGTCTACGTTTTCCCCTTTCAGCAAAATAATAATCAGGGCAATTCCGAGGCCGGCGCCCTCGGAATCGCCTTCCATGGCCTGGTCCATGTAAAACTCGGCGATGTCATTATAACCCATGGCGCGCTTCAGGCGTTCACGTATGGAAGTCTCTTCCTGACGGGCAATGGGGGTATTATTGATTACTTCCAGCGTCATGCCGGTCGAATCAAAATTAAAATCAATGATTACATAATAACCGCGCGTCCGGGCTTTGAGGCCGTACTCCAGAGCCATATCTTCACTGAAGATCTTTTTATACTCGGCTATGCCCTGGACATAATCCTGCGGGTCGGTAATATCCAGACCGCGTTCATCAAAGAAAATACGTTTCTGATTGGCTTTACAGCCGTTAATTACGAGTTCTTTTAGAATTGTATAGGCCGTCGTAACCAGTTGCGGCCGCTCATTTTTATCCAGAATACTTTCGACCGCATACTGAATATGCTTTTCTACCATTTCGGTCATGCGGTGGGTTTTCAGAGTAAGGTACTTACCGTTCTGAACCGCTACGGAAATGTTGTCGTTAATCTGCTGTAATGTTGGGTTGGGAGCAGCCACGAAGCTCCATGTACGCCGGAATCACTGTACTGTCAAGTACAGCGAAAATTCCCATACAGATTCTCTCGGGACCATATCTGCACGGCTCTTAAGCCGTACCGCATTTGAAGAAAACGATCGGCTCCACCTGTCGGCTCTCAGCACTTTTCAGGTATGGATTTCCTTTTTACGAAACAGAATAACCGATGCGGCGCTCAAAACAACCAACCAGCCGGCATTGATGATGGTCGCCCAGAAATCGGTATTGTTTCCGATTTTATACAGCCCGATAAATTCAACAAAATCCTGCATACCCTTCGCTTCACTTTCTCTGGCCACAATGGATAGAGCATCAAGGGCATTGATGGTCAATTGCGGAAAGCCGTAGCCCAAAATATATACCGGCAATTGCTCGTATAATTCCGTCAGCTCGGCCTGGCTGGCAATGGCTATGTTAGGTACAATCGTTATAATCAGAAAGAATAT
>JAGRMX010000378.1 GCA_020441025.1 Leptospiraceae bacterium | reverse complement strand
TTCTTGTTCCAGTTGCGGTCCGGCACCGGCATACACCACTATGCCGGGTCGACCGCGCTGCGGATTCTTCGGAGCCGGTACAATAAATCGAAGGACGGATCGATCCGTTTGTTCTTCCCGCGCATGCGTTAAGCGGTTCGACCGATTGTGTAAAAACCCGGTAGACCGAAAAATGCGATGCGCTGTGTTACGGGTCCAACGACGTAAGAAGTATCGGCCGGTGACCGCATCCACATCCGGGTCGGGCAGCAGACTGCGAATCCGATCGGACAGATCCGGAAACATTCGCGCGTACGTGGGGTGAATGTGAATTTGAGCCGACCGTCCGGTTGATTGTATAGCTCCAACCAATTCTTCCATTGTCTCGACCAGACAACCCGATTGACGCAGAGCGGCATGCCGCCCGGCACTGCGCCACACGGCGCGTACTTCTGGAATGGGTTCGTAGAATAGGAAATCGGGCGCGAGTTCGGGGTCCAGGGCTTCGAGCAGATAGCCCCAGCCCAGGCCCACGATCACTTGCAGCGCTCCGGGGGATTGTCCGGCTTCCACAGGGCGCAATAACTCTTGAATATAGCGGCGGGCTTCCCGCAGCGGATCGCGTCTGGAATGCAACCAGCCTCCGGCGTGCCGCAGATTGGGCCGACCGTCCGGATTGGTAGTCAGTTGTACATCAAGATGGAGAATGGGGAATCTTCACCGACCGGAATCAGTCCGAGTCATCATCGTCATCAAAATCACTATCGTCGTCGTCATCGTCATCAAACGAGTTGTCGTCATCATCATCGTCGTCGTCATCATCATCGTCATCGGTTGAAGCTTTGGTATCGTCGCGGAAGAAACTATCGTCCTCTTCCTCGTTATCATCATCGCCGTCTACATCGCGCAACCGGCGGGTATCGGATCCAAAATCGTTGAATTTATCGTCATCATCCGCTTCGCCCTCTTCGTCGCTATAGGTAGCGTCTCGGCCGGCGGGATTCTCCAGACCGGCTTCAGCCAGCGGATCTTTCCGAAATACATCATCCAGGCGCGATTTACGGGCCTCGGGTCCTTCCAGACTTTCCAGCAGAGCATCGCGTTGTTCGTCGGAAATATAATCGAATTTTACCAGATCATCTGAGAGAGCATACAGGGCTTTCACGGCCGGTTTGCGATTGGCCAGCTTTTTGGGAATGCTGATCATTTCCATCATATCGATGATTTCAAAAGCGGCCACAGTGGTGGCGTATTTATCTTTGTCCGAAATTCGGAGTAAATCGGTGATTTCAAATTCGCGCGCCATATTCTCTCAATACATTGTCGGAATGGATTCTTCGGGCCAATTGCGGTTTGGTAGCAAATCGCTTTGACTGCCGTCGGGCACCTTATATATAGTAGACTCTAACGGTACCCTGAACAGGACCACAAACCGGAGAAGCGGATTCAGGTCAAGAAAATTCCCCTTGACAGAATGCACGGGTTCGCGGGGGAAATGGATCAGGGGCCTATCTGAGAGGTCGTTGATCGGATACCGCCTTTCGGACTATGTTCCGGGCCGTTTATAAGACCGGTGTCGATCGATTCAGCCGTCGTCCTGGAAAAAGGTGTTCGCCGGCACACCCGGTACAGTACCATGCAGAATATGAATTTTCAATCCGTACGAATCGGGCGGCTCCGGCCCCTGGCAATACTGATAATGGTCAGCCTGATGGTCGCTTGTAGACCGCAATCGGCGTCGAATTTTCAGGTGGAAAATTGGAGCGGGCAGACTCTGGAGGGAGAGCAGATTCGGTTTGCCGATCTGGACAGTCACGGCGTGGTACTGAATGTATACAGTCCCACCTGCGGGCCCTGTATTGAAGAGATACCGGCTCTGAATGCGATCTACGCCCGGGCGCGCGCTACCGGAGTCCGCATGTATATGATTGTTGAGAACAATCCTTTTGCTCTGGGCATATTTCCGGAAGACGAGGGCGGCGTGGATGCCAGGGCCATGGAAGATCCCGAGCAACGACGGAGTATTGTCCGGCAGCGCTTACAGCGCGATGTGAATGCCTACGGCATCCAGGTGCCCATAGTGATTATGGACGCTCCGTTTACTCTCTCGCAAAAGGACAGCTTGGTGACGGCCACACCCGAGACACTCTTTTTGACCACCAACCCGTTGATTCTGCGCTTTAATATGATCGGGCCCGTGTCCACCCGTTCAAACGCGGACGATCTGGCGGCGGATACCCGCATGCAATTTGCCTTAAGTCAACTGGATCGTCTGAGTTCAGATACCGCCGATGCGGAGGCCGGGGGTGGCTATAATTGAACCGTTCCGAGCCCACGATCTCGGCCGTCATTATCACTTATAATGAAGAGGCTCAGATCGCGGATTGTATACGATCGGTGCACGATTGGTGTGATGAAGTACTCATACTGGATTCCCATTCCACCGATCGGACCGCCGAAATTGCCGGGCAATTCTCGAAGGTAAAATTTCGTACGCATGATTTTGACGGTCATGTGCAGCAAAAGAATCGGGCCATCGAATACAGTCGGGGCGATTGGGTATTCAGCCTGGACGCGGATGAACGGGCTTCACCGGAATTGGCGGAAGCGGTGCGGACGTTTGTGCGCATCCATCCCAATGCTCCGGGGGCACGCATCAAACGACTGACCTACCATCTGGGCCGTTACATCCGGCATGGAGGGTGGTACAATGCGCGCTATCGTTTGATTCGACGCGGTCAGGGGACATGGGCCGGAGAAAATCCCCACGACAGTATTCGAATACACAACCAGAGCACCTGGCAAATGCTGCGCTCACCCATTTTGAACGGTCAATTGATTCACTATTCATTTAAGGATCTCTCCGACCAGGTGGATACCATCAATAAGTTTTCCAGCATTGTGGCTTTTACCCGTGCCGGTCGGGGTAAGCGGGCTTCGATTCTAAAGATGCTGGTCAAACCGGTCTCCAAATTCGTGGAGATGTACGTGGTCAAAGCGGGCTTTCTGGACGGTGTGCCCGGCTTTATCATTGCCATTTCATCGGCCTATTCCGCCTTTCTCAAATGGGCCAAATTGTATGAATTGCGCAAAACCGAAATCAAACGACCGTCCAATTTGCGCGCCGACTATCAGGTGGACGGCGCTGATACCGAATAAGCGCCATCGGAAGGCTCTTTTATCCGTGTCTACAAATACGGATTGCTAAAAAAACAATATTTTTCCGATCCCCATTTCAGGTGATTTTCCTACATAGTTAAATCAAATGAATGTTCGAAACTGAACGTACCTGTGCATAATCCGGTCAGTAGTTTTCAGCATCATCAAGCTAAGGTTAGTTGCAAACTGGCTTACAATTGCCTCGTTTCCTTTTCAATTCACATGAATACCGTACAAATGCTGTTCTGGAGCAAAGAATTAAAAAAAAAATTCGGAACTTTTGATTTGGATCGTCTTTGTAATTAGCATCTGTGTTATTGATGTTAAGGAGAGGTCGGAGGTTTTAACGTATGCAGGATGTCGAGATTGAAGCACTGGATCGTCTGGCGCACGCATTCGATACGCGTTTGTTTTCCATTGCCGATGCCAGTCGGGAGTGCGGGATTCCGCCGGAAATGCTCATGGAATTAGCGGAGGCCGGTTTCGTGTTTTCCGAGGAGGGTGAGCACCGACTGCGGGAATGAACGATGTTTATTCAGGAACGAATAACGATTCGTATAGTAAAATTAATACTGTTTGATATAATCGCCCGCGTGCCGGTCGAGTATTCCCGGCTTTTTATTGTTTTCCGTCTCCCTGATTATCGATAGCGTTCAGACCCCGCATGCAACGTTCATAGATATCGGAAACCGTGTCGATCTCCCGGCGCTGTCGCATGTCAT
>JAGRMX010000377.1 GCA_020441025.1 Leptospiraceae bacterium | reverse complement strand
AATAACTACGTCCGCACCCTGCAATGCGTCGGTGGGAATATTCTGTAGATCACCGCGCACGGGTTTAGCGCCCAACGCTTTTGTTTTCGCGTCGCTATGTTCCGAGCGTGAGAGGGCGATGATATCATGAGTCGTGGCCAGCTGTCGCGTGATGGCGCCGCCTACAAATCCGGAAGCTCCGGTTATAAAAATTTTCATGCGCATATCATAACGAATCGGTGATGTCCTGTCGTCCGAAATCGTGATTTCGGACTTGATTTCTCATCCGGAAAGAATTGACGCCTTATCGAATACCGGATCTTTCGAAGACCATGCTCACCGATGTGCGCTGAAAAAACGGCCCATCGGTGCGTAACCAAACTACCATGCTTACCATTCTCGGATTTGCGGCTCTACTGGGCGCATCGCAGGCTATGCTGCTGGGCAGCGCCGTGATCTTACGTCGCCGCCGGTCCAGACCTCAATTGATTCTGGCGGGCATGATGATTTTACTGGGTATCTGGCAATGCCAGACGGCGTTTTCTTTATTGGCTCTCCCGGATTGGATTGTAGCCGGCGCGTCGATACTGCATTTTCCGGCCATGCTGGGCTTCGCACCACTGTTTTATGCTTATATTGTTTTATTATTTTTCCCCGGACAAAAATCGCAATGGCCGATCAATGCATCTCTGCTGATGTCATGTATGGGTCTGATAATCTGCCTGTGGCGATTATTTATCACAACCCACGACGATTCAAACTGGATACACATCGCAATCGCAACCTGGTCTCGGATTGATGTACGTAGCGCGGATCGCTGGCTCTGGTATTTATCTTTGTTGCCCCGTCCGCTGGCCGTTTTCTCGGGTGGCCTGGCCACTGTTCGCATTCTGAGCGCATCCACCGGCGCACCTCGCCGAGTTAAGCTCAGACGGCTGACTTTACTTCTATTGTTTCCCGGAATGATCGGTACTGTGCTGAGTGTGTACGCGCATCTCTCGCACGATTTGCGTTCCGAAACCCACGGATGGGGTGCGCTGCTGATAACTCTGTCGGTCATCGGATTGTATTTGCTGGACCAGCGCTATAACGCTTTCACCCGCCCGGTGGCCTACACCGACTTCGATGCGAATCGCAGCGTAAACCAACGTGAATATGTACGTGAGGCGTTACAGCGCGCCATGCAACAGGACCGGGTGTATCGTCTGGAGGATCTTACAATCAACAGTCTGGCCGCGCTGCTATCCGATGAAGGTGGGCGCATAACGGCCCGCCAGTTGTCGGAGTTTATCAATTCCGAGTATGGACAGAATTTTAATCAGTATATCAACGCTTTGCGTGTGCGCGAAGCATGTGAAATGTTGCGCGGTCGGCCCGATCGGTCCATTCTGCAAATTGCTCTGGAAGTGGGCTTTAATTCCAAATCCACTTTTCACGCGGCATTTAAAACCTGTATGCACATGTCGCCGGGGGAGTATCGCAAAGCGCCGGTCTCCGGGAATTAACGTTCCCCATGCGAAGCAATCGGATTAACTCCTCCCATTCCGGCAGCTCACCCACCACCCGGGTAGCGCTTTGCCCTTCGTCCCGCGGCAACTGAATCGTTTGGTTTTCCTGAGAATTAAAGCAGAAAGATTGTTTTCATTTCTAATAAACGTGCCCTTATTGAATGCGGCTCCGGGTCTTATCTCATTTTATATATTAATGGGCCCGCTGAATCGTTTTTTAGCGATGTCCGGGCATCAATCCGGCCCTGTGAAATACCGAAACATAACTATGGACCTGTACCGGAAAATCATTCTGACCCGCGGTGTGCGCGCTATCTGTCTGACCGGCGCCGTGCTGCTGGTAAGCGCCCCTTTGAAACCTACCGGAGCACAGGAAGGGCCTGAATCGAGGGATGACCTGCCGGAAACCTTTTTCGAATACGATGCACGTTTGACCGCTCCGGCGGTGGAGCCCGGTCCTTATAGTGATTCGCCCGATGGATATGGTATGTTGCTGGCCCAGAATTCGGCCGAATCGGACGGGATGGATGTGGGTGACGTTCAACTGGGCAATGTACGCGATCTGACCGGGTTTTCCGGCATTCGCTGGGGTTCGGCCTATAGCGAGGTGCAGCGAGCGTTAGAAGCGGTGGCCACATCTTCCACATCGGAAGAACAGGTGGAGATCATCAACGCCGAGCGTAATAAATTCATTCTCGTGCGTCGCAATGGCATTCTGTATCGTTATAATTTTTATAAAACACCGTACGAAGTGCAGATACTGAATGATCACACGCTTTCCATGGATGAGTTCGATCAGCAAGAAGGCCTGCTCTTTCATGTGAAGGTGATTATGCCCTTTATCGCCAGCGGGCTTGTTAAGCGCCAGTTATTGGCCATTTACGGACGCAATCAACGTTCCACCTTTGACGAGGATGATAAAAATGGAGCCGACATCTGGGCGCTGAACGGCGGTTTTATCTTTCTATGGTATGAACCCTATCGCAATCGTCCATTTACCCGCACCCTGGACTATCTCAACGCGGAACTGGCGCAGCGCATCATGACCGAATACGCCGATTATTTTGACGCGCGCGAAAAGCTACTTTTACAGAAAGTTCTCTTGCAATAATTTAACATTTCCGGTACTCAGGAAGGACGCAACTCCGGAATAAAAGCCGGAGGAGGGTTCTGCCCGTGCATTTTCCGCCGCTGGATTAAGAACCTGTCCCTGAGCAGGCATTTTCTGCAGCCTGCTGATTTTAAGGCTGCCATGCGACTGGTTCGAAAACTGGAAGAATTGATTGAGATCAACTCCTTGATCAGTTCCGCGCTGGACCGGGATTCTATTTTAAAGTCCATCACGCTTTCGACCCTGGCTCTGTTGGATACTCATGGCGCGGAAATCTGGCTGCTGGAATCGTCCGCACCCGCTCCGTCGGCCCAATCGGAATCCGAAGAAAACGCTACTGATTACAACGGCCTGCTTGTAGGCGGACCGCATAAGTTTCAATTGGTGGCCTGTGCCGGAACCGGCGAAGCGCTGGCAACGTTGCCGCATATGGAGCTGCCGGCGGGCTGCATTCAATTTCATGAGCAACAACCGTTTATCGAAAACCGGGACGTGTTGCGCAAGTCTATGGCCCAGGCGCTGGGGGAGGCCGACATCTTCAACGGTTCGGTGGAAGCCGCGTTCTTTGCGTTTGGCAGTACCGTGCGTCAGGTGGGTTTGTTTACGGTTCATCGTTTGCAGGCGCGCACCTTTCAGCAGGAAGATCATTACTTCCTGGAACGACTGGCCATTCAGGCGGGTATTTCGCTGCATAACAGCGCGCGCTACGAACGCGTGAAAACGGAACGCGATCGGGCTGTGACGGAAAATAGAGCGCTGAAAAAAGACCGCGTGATCGTCGGTCATTCTCGCGCCATTCAAGAACTACGTGACTTGATCCAACAGGTGGCTCCCGCGCAGGCGCCGGTGCTTCTGATCGGCGAACGCGGTACCGGTAAGGAGTTGGTAGCCGAAGCCATCCATCGGGAAAGCACCCGCGCGGATCGACCGCTTGTACGTATCAACTGCGGTGGCATGGTGGAATCGCTGTTGGAGAGCGAATTATTCGGATACGAAAAAGGCGCGTTTACCGGCGCCGATAAAGCGCGGGCCGGATTGTTGGAAGAGGCGCATACCGGTACTTTGTTTCTGGATGAAATCGGTGAGATGCCGGCATCCATGCAGGTGCGCTTATTGCGCTTCTTACAGGAAGGCACCACGCGTCGGGTGGGCGGCAATCGGGAACGTAAGCTGGACGTGCGGGTTATCGCCGCCACCAATCGCGATGTAAGCGCCGACCCCGGTTTGATGCGGCGCGACTTGTATGATCGCCTGGCAACAGTGGTATTGCGT
>JAGRMX010000376.1 GCA_020441025.1 Leptospiraceae bacterium | reverse complement strand
GTGCGGCAGAATAATCAATAAGGCGTTATCATCCGCAACAACCGGTAACTTATAACCGAACTGTTTGCGCCAGGCGGCGCGCAGCGCCAGGGAGTACGGTCGATTCACGCGTCCACCCCAGAGCGTATGCAGGATCACCTGTTTGCGATCATCGCGATTCAACGCATCCATAAAATGCTCGATGACCAGATGATGTCTGTGAGGCAGATCGCGGTTGGTCGCTTCCTTTTGTGCTTTTAAGAATGTAATCAGCGTTTCGGCGGTCGGACGATCGACTTTATATTCTTCGGTGAGATTATTCAGGAAATCCGGTTTGCTTAATCGATTTTGATTTTGCTCTAAGAAGACCGCCAGTTTTTCCTGAAAATGGAAACTGCGATCCAGCGTCTCCGCTCGCCAGAAAGGCAGGATGGCATGCGCGGGATTGCCCGCTTCAACCAGCACATCATTGTGGGTGATGTTTAATATACGCCAATGGTGATTTCCCAGGCTGAAGGTTTCGCCGATGCTGCGTTCCCATACGAACTCTTCATCCAGTTCACCGATTCGCGCGTTGTTGGCGAGCAAGCGTAAATTAAAATAACCGCGGTCGGGGATGGTGCCGCCCGCCATATATAAAAGGCGCTCGGCTCCGCGCCGGGCCTGCAATGTACCTCGAATGCGATCGTGGGCCAGGCGCGGACGCAATTCACGAATGGGGCGATCAGCATAGCGTCCGGTCAACATGCCAATCACCAGATCAAATTGAGTGCGACTCAAATTATGATAACTGTACGAGCACCGCAATTGTCGATACACTTCATCTGTGCGAATGGTTCCCGGCAGCGCCTGGCACACCATTGAAACGATAATTTGCGCCAGCACATCCAGCGCTCCCCGGGGAGGCTGAACCGTTTCGATGTCGCGTTGTAATGCCAGACGCGTCATAATGGCGGCGTCCAGAATATCCATGGCATGCGTGGGGTAAATGATGCCTCGACTGATCTGGCCGACGCCATGTCCGGCGCGACCGAGGCGTTGCAGAGTGGAATTGACCGATTGGGGTGTTTGAATGAGCACCACCAGGTCCACGCTGCCGATGTCTATGCCCAGTTCGAGCGAACTGGTGGCTACGATAGCGGGTAGCTCGCCGGCTTTCAATCGTTGTTCTACCGCCAGCCGGATCTCCCGGGAAAGCGATCCATGATGCGCCAATGCGATGGGATGCGCTTCGCCTTCATTCAATAAGCGCGCGATCTTTTCGGTAAAGCGGCGACTGTTTGCGAAAACCAGAGTGGATCGATTGCGGGAAATCAATTGTTTGATTTCTTTAATTAATTCGTTCCAGTAGCTATCGGGATCGTGGGGATCAATGTCGATTGGTTGGCGTACTTCGATGGCGTACTCTTTGTGCGCCCCCGAGCGCAGGATGCGTACCGGTCGCGGTTCATACGCGTCGCTTTCCGGATCGCCGGGGTTCAGCAAACGATAACCACCCAGATATTCGGCAATCAATTCCAACGGTTGCACCGTAGCCGAAAGCGCCAGGCGCTGGAACTCACCGGCGAGGGGCACCAATCGTTCGACGGCGGTAATCAAATGCGTGCCCCGTTTATTACCGGCCACCGCGTGAACTTCATCCAGAATCACGGTGCGTACGCTTTCGAACATTGCGGCATTCCGTGCGGTGGTCAGCATTATATTCAAACTTTCGGGTGTGGTGATCAGAATCTCGGGTGGTCGGCGCTGAATACGTTGCCGCTCCGATGGCGGTGTGTCGCCACTGCGGGTCATCACGCGAATTTCGGGGAATGGTTCGCCGGCATCCTGAAACACCTGACGGAGTTCCGACAGAGGTTGGAGTAAATTGATCCGGATGTCGTTATTTAGCGCCTTCAAGGGTGAAATATATAACACACGCAAATCGCCGTTCTGCCAGGTACCCGTTATCAACTGATGCAGTGCCCAGAGAAAAGCGCTGAGCGTCTTGCCGCTCCCGGTCGGTGCCGTCAGCAGTACGTGAACTCCAGCGGCCACCGCCGGCCAGGTCTGACACTGGGCATCGGTGGGCTGGCCGACCCGGTTTTGGAACCAGTTCTGAATTAGAGGATGAAAGTGTTCGAGGGCCGGATGCATGCTGCGTGAACTCCGTTCAATTTCGATTGTTGAGGATCGCATGGATTGGCAAAGTCGTTTTCATGTCGGCCGATCGATTACGCATTCTCTCCATCAACGTCTGGACCGGGCTGGATTATCAGGGCGTCTGGCGATTGGGCGATTGTGAAGGTCCCGAACATCGCGAACTCCGTTTTCAGGCTTTGCTGCGGGGTGTACGTGAACTCCAACCCGATGTGATAGGCATCAATGAGGCCAATCCTCTGCCGGCCTATGCTCACCGTCTGGCGCGTGAACTCGAATATGATGTCTACGCGCACGTAGCCATCGGAGGAATCCGATTGGGAAGCCTCGGATTGCCGATCAATCTGCGGGAGGGCGACGCCATTCTGGCCCGCCGCGGACTGGATCTGCGGCCGCTGGGATCATATCGCCTGACCGGTGGTCCGCGCAGCAATCTGGCAACATTTCAGCTCGGCGATTCGACTCAGATTCTGGGGGCGGAGATCACGCATGCCGGTCGCATCGTGGGGCTATATCTGACCCACTGGCAATCCGCTCTGCACAATGCCGACCGTGAGCGCGCCCATGCCTGGCACCGGCAGGGGCATTTCACAGACGCCGCGTTGAAGCGTGCGCTGGCAGCCATTGATAAAGCCGACGCCATTCGCACTCGTGAACTCCAGCGCAGCTGGCATTTCATGAATGCTTCCGGTACTAAAAACCGGGCGATGGTATTGATGGGCGATTTTAACGCCACGTTCGCGGACCCGCAATTGGCCGAACTGGGAACGCGACTCGTGCCTGTACTTCGCTCCGAAAGTGAAGATGCCCGACACACCTGGGATCCGACGCATAACACCAATCATATTCGCTTTTACAATTGGAATGCGGATGGATTGCTGGCGTCCGGCGTTGCGGACAGTTACAAAATGCAAGCGCCCGATGCGAAAGCAGAAGATTCCGACGCCATATTAAAACGACTGCGCATTGCGGATGCGGGGCGTGCGGCGTCCATAGATCACATTTTCATTGATCCGGAGTCCGCTGATAATGTGACCAAGGCCGGTCGCGCACTGGATAAAGTCGATTCGGTTACGGGCATACACGCCAGCGATCACTATGGCGTGTATGCCGATTTGCAATGGTGATGTCGGTTACTGTGGAAACAAATTTTCCGTAGCCTGACCGTTGGCCCAGGTGCCTACCAGCGAACCATTGGGTCTGACCGAGTATACAGCGGGCGCATCCGAACCCCAATCTACGCTGATGCGATTGCCCTGCAATGTACCGGTACCCGAATAGGAATTGCCTACTGACCAATCAAATCGGTAGGTATTGCCGCTGATCCTGGAAACGCGGCAGGTACCCTCATAGCGACTGCCATCCGGATTGGTGCCTTCCACGCGATAGTTGCCGGATATATCGGTCGTAGTGGTATTGCCCGGATTGGGATCGTTGGGCGGGGGTGGCGGTTGGGCGCCTGCACTGGCCGCAAATGTCAGCAGGCTGACCGCAATCAGGATTCGCAAAATAAGATTGGTATGCTTCATACTGTTAACTCCGAGAAATGCACGTATGTATATTGGATGAGTTTATCAGGCAATCGTGCAATAAAAAATCGATTTGTTTGCGGTTTTGAAAACGGAATGGCGGGTTTTTAAGACGGAATGAAACCAATTTAAGCATCACAGTTGTTCGATTACTCGGGGGATACGGCATTATTGACCGTAAGTCGGCGGTGAATGCACAAGTGTATTACAGATTGACACCGGTCAATTGATTGCAA
>JAGRMX010000375.1 GCA_020441025.1 Leptospiraceae bacterium | reverse complement strand
TAGCGGAGTGATACGTGTTGTCGGATATAAAATCATTTCGGTAGTATTCGTGAATATTCTAACTTTTCTGCTGATCATTCTGGGAGGCATTCTTTTTATTGTGCCCGGTATAATCGCTATTGTTTTACTGCGATTTGTCGAGCCGGCGGTTGTATTGCGAGATAAATCGGCGACGGAAGCGCTTACGTACAGCAAGGACCTGGTATGGCATCACTGGTGGTATGTATTTGGAATGCTGTTATTGTTCGGCATTTCGGCGTACCTGGTTCCGTATGGCATAGCATTCACTAATCGAATCATTGGAATAAGCGGCCCGGACATAGACTGGTTGATATATGCCGGAAAATTGGGATCGGAAGCTCTATTCTGGATGGGAAGGATTTATTTTACGGCGCTTTTTATTCACGTTGTTTGAACAACTGGAGTTGAAAGCCAGGGCCGCCAACCCTCCGATTCAGGGCTAACATTGCGCGGAACTACAACCACAGATTGACCAGGGCGGCGCCATCCGTTTTCGGCGCTTCGATGGTTTGCCCCTGGCGCAACACAAGCGTATGTCCGTCGGATTGTAGATTCCACAGAGTGCCGCGCAGAAATACGGTCATACCGGTGTACATGCCGTATCGCGGTGCGCGTCCGGGCAGAGCGTAGCGATTCCAGGCTTCCCCTTCAGTCAAACGAGTGGCATCGAGCGGGTTCACGTCTGCGGGCGGCGGCGCACCGTTATAACCGCGCCATGGTCGGTTCCAGGCATCATCGCCCGCGGCCAGATAGGCGGGCACAACGGCCAGGCGAACATTTTCCGAGGCGAGGCGCGCGTACACATCCGGATACCAGGCATCCGCACAAATCAAAATCCCCAGTTTGCCCGCCGCGGTATCAACTGCCGGTAATGTATCAACGTCGGCTGCCTGCAAAAATGGCAATTCATCTTCAATCGGATACACTTTGCGAATCACGGTAGGGGCCGGTGTTCCATCGGGTTGAAAAACGAATGAAGCATTGTATAACGGTCCGGAAGATTGTGTAATGATGCGACCGTCGATTACCCGTGGCTCCGGTAATACGATCGATCCGGCAACGATCGTAACGGCATATTCGCGTGCCAGACTGGAGAACACCGCCGCATATTGCCGGGCCATTTGAGCGCCCTTCATGGCGAACAACGCGCTGGAAGCCCGGTCCTCGGCGGAGGTGTCCAGGAAATACCAGACAAATTGAAATACATTAGAAGAAACCAGCGCCTGCATGGCAGCCGACATAGTCGGTGCGGAGTACACACTCTCCTTTTCATTGGCCGCTACCAGCCAGGTTCCGATGTACTCGGGGAATATGACGATTGTTCGTTCTCCAATCCAATCGCGTTGTCGGGCTTGTAGCAGATACCCGTTAAGTTTATTATACAGGGATTGGGCATTGCGATAATCCCCGGCCCGCATATCGGGCTGAATACCCAGCAGGTTTATGTTTTGTTGCGGAAAGCCGTACGAAACGGCGGATTCAACTTCGGGGATGTCGGCATCCGCCTCTTGAGACAAACTTTGTGTGTTGCTAAATTCCGCCCGACCGATTGCGGCCCATAGCTGGTAACCGCAAATAAGCAGTACAATCGGCAGGGCCATGATGATTTGCGGTTTGTGCATGATCGGTGCTCAGGGATTCTGATTTTTCTGAAACTGATCGATAAGCGTCTCCACCTCCGATTCTTTCACGCGATAAAACGAAAATCGATATCCCATCCAGCAGGAAAGCAATACGAAGAAGTAATCCAGATTGCCGGTATGCTCGGCGAAGATGGAAAACAGATCGCGGGATTCGAGTGTTTCGGCCAGAGTCAGATTCATGAAACGGGCTTCCAGAATCAAGAGCGAAGCAAAGTGCGCGATGATCGCGCCGATCAAAACAATGCTGGCACCGGCGTAACCGTATCCATCGTCAATGCCGCGACCAAAGCGACGAATGCCGTTAGCCACGAAAAAGCCCAGTGGGATGGCCATCAGGGTGACTTCCCGCTCCAGAACGTGGGTGATTAATAACCAGAACAGTACTCCGCCGATTCCGCCCAGAACGCCGCCCACAATAGCGCGCCAGAGACTCTGATGGTCCCGGAGATAATCGGCCAGCCTCTGGATCAACTCCGGATCCAGTTCCGCATCATAATTGATTTTTTCACCCAGCATGCCGCGCTCCAGAGCGATTTTCCGATGCGCGGATGAAGCGTAAACCGTGTTTTCCGGTTCTATGCAACGTATCGAGAACCGATTTTTTCCAGGATGGCGCGCAGATAGGGGCGGCGATAAAACAGAAAGGTCCCAACATGACCGGTGCGTAACAAACGCAACTCGGAGCCCGACCAATGCCGATGGATAATCTGCGGTGAATACGACGGAATATAACGATCGGCCCGGCCGGCAATAATCAAGGCGCGGGCAGCGCTGCGCGGTGGCGGTAAATAGCGAATATCCGAAGTGGCGAACAAACGACGTACCAATATGCGCGCGCTTTCCGATGGACTGACATGTTGCTGCACATGATCCGGCAAATTCGCTTCAATTTCGTGACCCAGGGCGTTCCAATCGCATGCCCGTCGAATCAACCCTTCCGTATATACGGGCGCGGCGGAATGGGAAGGAATCAAAGACACGACCTGCGGGTCTACATCCGGGCAAAGCGCGGCGGTGGCGACGGCAAGATACCCGCCCATGCTCACACCGGTCAGCAGTATGTTCGTATAACCGAGGGCGGCCAGGGTACGGGTAATGGCGATGCCTTCACACTGGGCCCCCAGCGAGAGATAAATCAAATCGCTGAAATATCGCAGGTTGGCGCCTTGTTGGCCGGCCGGGCGTCGGCTGCCATACAATGGTAATTCCAGTATTATAGAAGCAATGCCCATGCGGGCCAGGGACAGGGCGTACATATTGCGGCGGCGACCAAAGCCTTCATCGCCCGTGGCGGCAAAGTGGACCACTACCGGAGTGCCGACATTATTATCGAGCGGTTGGATCCATTCCAATCGGGCCATGGCGCTTTCGGCCGGCAGTCGACGTCGACTGAGTTCGGCATCTTCCACCGGGAATCGGAATGCGGTCGGGAAGGCGGCGGTTTGAATGCGAACATTACCCGTCCGGTGATCCGAATCGAACTTAAAATCAACAGGGCCGATGGCGTTACGTTCCCAGAAAGTGCGCACTCTTTCCGGTAATGCATGGCGGTCGTTACCGGCTCGAATTAAATAATCCACCAGTCGGTAATCGCCCCAGCCGCCGCGAAAGAAGTCGCTGCCGCTCAATAATCGGAAGTAAATTTCATCCAGCATGGTTCGATTTACGAGATGGTCTGCGAGTACATCATTCCGGCGATTCCAGCTGTGAGCGGTATTCCTGAAATGCTTCCGAGCGGGTGAACTCTACAGTACTGCCGTCTGCTTCCAGCATACCCATCAACTCTCGTACGGTGTCCGCTCCATACATGGTTTCCAGGGCGCGCAATACGTCCACCGCATCATCGTAGCGTTGTAACGTAAGCAGGATGTCCAGCTTGACGGCATACCCCGAATACAGATCCGGTTCCGCCGTAATCGCTTCATTGACCACCACCAGCCCGTCTTCCGGTCGATTGTCCTGAGCGTAGATTTCGCCCAGCAGCAGTTTTAAATATGGGTCGCCGCCAATGATTTCATAAAGATTATTTATGATTTCTTCCAGTTTTTTAAATTCGCGCTTAATGAAGTAATAATCGATGTCAATCATGTACAGAGCGGGGTCTTCCGGAAATAGCTTACGAAAGTGCTCCATATACTCGAGATACTGGTCGTCATCCACCCGGGACGCGCTCTGTGCGACCAGCAAAACGAAAGTCTTGTCGGTGCGAATCGATTCGGGCGCGCTTTCATACAATCG
>JAGRMX010000374.1 GCA_020441025.1 Leptospiraceae bacterium | reverse complement strand
CCATAAAATGGTACAGAGGTTTATAATCGGGATTGGCCGCCCGCAACGCATAGTCTCGCATTACCTGTAGTCTCATCTGCTTACTTGGTCGAACAATAGCACTGTAGTTTTTGGACTCATTACCTACAAGGTATCGATTTCCCCGCCCATCAGATATGTCACCAGCCCTATCGATGAATCTTCGGGTGCTTCCGCCCTTGTAATCCAGATCTAAGTTTCGCGCAGCCTGTCGCATTTGTTCCTCAGGAATTCTGTAATACGCATTCCGCTGTCCACTCGGATCGATATTCCTTAGAATCGCCTCCCCCAGGTTTCCACGAATATTAGATCCTTGAGCCGTCCTTGCATTGCGTACCAGTTGTCTTAAATCCTGTGGCAGGTCTCGCACCCGGACAGTTGCCCGCAGATTATCCGCGTCCAGCGCATGCCGTAATATCCGGGTTCGAATATCCCCGCCATCCGGAAGAATTTTTTTGATGCCCGCAACACTGGTCATGGCCCGACGCAGACGGGCATTTTTCAGCAGTCGGGTAAACCTTGGCAGACGTCCGAGACGTCCCACTGGAATGGAATTTATTAGCGCATTGGTAGCGGTGTAGTTCTCGTCATATACTTCTTCCGGAGTGGCATCCGTATTTATTGTGCGCATGGATGGCATGCGATACTGTAGTTCTTTGAACCACTGAGTCACCATGTGCTCCACGCCTTCCGGATTATCCACCAGGCCGAATACGGCGGCCCCGGTATGGAAGGGATTGGAAATCATATCCCAAAGTCCCTGTCCAAATTCCCAGCGTGCTTTTGCACTGCCGGCCGAGCCGGCCTCATCATGGTTCATTCCATCGCGATACTCATTGCGCTTCACCCCATCGGTAAACGGATTGTCTTCCGCAATTCCATTGGTAGGCAGCATCCGGACAATATCCTGTGTAAACCGTCGCTGAATTGGACCCACCCTCCGTCAATTTAATGGACCCGGGGTCCGTCGCCAGATTGGCCCCACCCCCCGTCGCTCTTTTGGACCCGCCTTTCCGTCGCTTGATTGGACCCGCTTATGGATGTTTGGTAAACATTTAGGGGGTTCATAGTGAGGAGAAAGACCATGGCAGAAGAGCGGGATATAATCCTCCGGCTGAGATTGAATCAATCGATTCGTTCGATCAGGCAGGAGACCCGAAGGCATCGGCGCGATATTCGGGCGCTGCGTGACCTGGCATTGGACCGGGGATGGCTGGACATAAAGAACCCTGCGCCAACCGAGACTGAGGTCGCGATAGCGCTCGGAATCGGATCAACCCAAAAAGAGCACCCGCTTGATGTGTATGCCGGTGAAATCAAACGCTGGCTGGCAGATGAAAAGAGCATTGTGGTCATTCATGAGCTGATCAGGCAGCAATACGAATGCAGCGAAAGCCAGGTCCGGCGCTATATTCGCAATCGATTTCCGGCGACGCCGCGCATGGCAATGCACCGCCCCACAACTCCCGGCGAATTTATGGATGTGGATTTTGGCTATATGGGTATGGCATTCGATCCGGATAAAAAGCGCATTCGCAAAACCTATATCTTTTCCGCCCGGCTCCGGCATTCACGCAAGGCGTACAGAGAAATCGTGTTCTCACAGCAGCAGGATGTATTCTTCAACTGCCACATTCATGCCTTCGAACATTTCGGCGGCGTAGTCTTAAAAGTAGCCGTTGATAACTTAAAAGCGGCCGTGATTAAGGCCTGCTACAATGAGCCGCTGCTGAATCGCGCTTATCGTTCACTGGCCGAACATTACGGCTTTCTGATCAGTCCCTGCCTGCCATATAGACCGCAGCATAAAGGCGGCGTGGAAAATGATATTAAGTATGTGAAGAATAACTTCTGGCCTTTCTTCAAGGAACAGCAGCGCATACTCGGCCGCGACATACCCGATGCCGGAGATCTGAAAACGGCTCTGGTCCGCTGGGATGAAGAGGTGGCCGGTGTGCGTAAGATTGGCGGCGTGGGTCGCACTCCGACGGATCTGTTCGAAAATGAAGAACAGTCATGCCTCCAACCGCTGCCGGCCGAACGCTGGGATCGTCCCGTATACAAACAATGCAAAGTGGCGGCCAACTGGCATATCCAGTTCGAGCGCGCCTTTTATTCGGTGCCGTATGCTCATATCGGCCGCCGGGTGCTGGTATGCGGAACTTCAAAAATAGTGCGTATTTCAGGTGATTCGGGCGAAATTACGAGCCATCTACGGGCCGAGCGTGACTGGCAGTATCGCAGTAAATCCGAACATGCTCCTCCCCATAAAGAACAATACCTTCAGCTCACACGCCAGGGCGTTGAGTGGCGGGCTGTGCAGCTGGGCGCCGGAGTGCTCGGGGTGGTCCGCAAAATCTTTAACGATCGCGCCATGGACGGTCTGCGTCCCGCACGGGGCGTGCTACGTCTTGCAGATAAATATAATCCGGCCAGACTCAACCGGGCCTGCCTGCGCGCGCTGGAATTCGACACACCTTCATACAAGAGCGTCAAAAACATTCTGACGAAAAATCTGGATCAGCTTGCAGCAGAGAATCAAGCGATCGGCGCAGAAGGTCAGCGGCACTTTCGCTTTGCGCGTGAACACGGTTACTTTGATGTATCAGATTTCCAAATCAACAACAAGGAGAAGGCAAATGGATGATAGCCTAACTTTGCTCAAACCAAAACTTGCCCGGCTGAAACTTTCGGGTATGCTCGAAACTCTGGAGGAGCGCTTGCGGCAATCGCTCAGCGATAAATGGAGTCCCGTGCAGCTGCTCCATATTCTGTTTCAGGATGAGATCGAAAGACGGGATCACAAGCAACTCGGCATGCGCCTGACACGCAGTGGACTCGACCCTCAAAAGACCATCCAGACTTTTGATTTTACTTTTAACCCGAAGATTCACGAACCCGCCATCAAAGGTCTGGCAGCCTGTGATTTCATCACAGATAAAAACTGCCTGTTTCTTTTAGGACCCAGCGGCGTCGGCAAGAGCCATCTCGCGCAGGCCATCGGTCATGAGGCCTGTTTGCGTAACATCGATGTGATGTTTCGCAGAACCTATTCACTCTTCCAGTGGATTCACGCCGGCCACGGCGATGGCACTCATGCAAGGCGTCTGACGCAGGCCGTACGCATCCCGCTTTTAATTCTGGATGACTACGGATTAAAGCCACTGTCTGAAGCCATGCAATCCGATCTGTATGAAGTCATCTGTGAAAGATACGAACGCCGCTCAACCATAATCACCAGCAATCGCGATTTTAACGAGTGGCCCGCCATCTTCAGCAATCCGCTGATGGGCAGTGCGGCCATGGATCGTCTCGTGCATCGGGCCATAAAAATCGTCATCGAGGGCAAAAGTTATCGCATGGATTCATTTGCCAGAAGCTCTAAAAGCTTGACCCCTGCGATGGCTGAATAGAGTACCTATCTGACCGGAACAGGCGGGTCCATTGATGCGACGACCCCGGGTCCAATCAAGCGACGGTTATCACGCCTGTCCGCTGTCGCTGCTCAGATAACTGGAGGCGGCCGTAAACGCGCCGCGTATCAAAGCCGCACTCCCCTGGCGACCGTTAAGATCATAACCGCGCACCTGACCCTTCTCGTTGTATTGAATGCCGCTCTGTAAAGCGGACACGCCGCCCCGCAATAAGGCCTGTGCTCCCGCGCTCGTTATCAACGCTCCGTCATCGCCCAATCCGCCGCCCATCAACATGGCCGTGCCTGCCGAAATCGCGGTGCTCAACGCCGCCTGTTGCGTGCTCTGAATACTCACCCGGCCCGTCGTATCGTTTATCTGCACCGAG
Organism: Leptospiraceae bacterium; assembly: GCA_020441025.1. Taxonomy (GTDB): domain Bacteria; phylum Spirochaetota; class Leptospiria; order Leptospirales; family Leptonemataceae; genus JAGRMX01. The sequence goes on along the minus strand of JAGRMX010000374.1, from coordinate 84 downwards.
TTTGCCGCGTATGTTAATGCCGCACCGGCCACGAACGCACCCACACCGGTACTTGCCATCAGAGCCGAGCCCGCCGCCTGGACT
>JAGRMX010000373.1 GCA_020441025.1 Leptospiraceae bacterium | reverse complement strand
CGGAACGGTCATGCGTGCGCGCCTCGGTCAAACCATCCGAGCAGGTAAACAGAACATCGCCCGATTGCAGGCGATAAGTCCGACAGATGGGTTCGAGTTCCGGATTGATACCATAAAAGGAAAGCATGCCGTAATGATCCGTATTCTGCTCTCCCAGGCGATAAATGCGGTTCTGGCGTTTCAACCACATCAAACCGTGGCCGAAATCCAGCAGCTGCATTAACTTGCGGCGTTTGTCGATTAAGAACAGTACTCCGGTGGCGTACATATCCTCCGGTGTTACGCCGCATAAAATACGATTGATCTGTCGGGCGCGACGTGCCAGCTCGAATGAGCGAAAATCAAGGGGTTGATGCGCGCTGAAGTCCAGCATGGCCAATAAGCTACTGCCCAGGGCCGTGACCATATGCGCCGCTTTGATTCCCTTTCCGCATACGTCAAAAAGCGCGCCCAGCGCAAGTTCTTCATTGATCTCAAACACTCCGGCAAAATCGCCTCCGGGGCCGTGTTGAGGTATGACCCGCGCTTCATATTGTGTGCGCGCTTCAACCCGGTCCATACGGGCATCTATTAAATGCATCTGGGCGTCCCTGCAATGATCCAGGTCCAGTTGAAAATAACGATTCAGGTTATCCAGTACGCGTCGCACGGTCGAAATGCCGAAATATTTCCCATCCAGGCTGACGATGAAGGGATCAAAGCGAATATCATCCGTACGTTGCATCAAAATGTTAGTAGCATCCGACAAACGGGTATGAGCATCGAGTATAACCGCGCGTCGGTCCATGAGTTCCAGTATAGTGCGATCCGGACGCAACAGTAACTCGCGCGCGAAAGTGGATGCACTCAAGGCCGCCAGCAAGCTCTGTCTCCTGATATAACCGACAATGCGATTGTGATTGCCGATGACCGGAAGAAAATCGAGTGCAGGACGATGATTGTACATTTCATATACTTCGGCGATGGTGCTGTCTCCGGGTATTGAGTCTATGGAATGTGTGCGAAATATATCTGCCCGGGCTATACAGGCTTTACCCACTTCATAGGCCGAAAAGACGGGCCGTTCGGCAATTCGGCGATCGCCGTGGATTGCGGAGATGGCTGCTCCGGTCCTGGAGTCGGAAGTGGATTCGGTGGCGGGTGCGGATTGCATACCATCAGTCAAAGCCACCGTCATGGCGATTGGTTGACCTCAATATGAAAACAGCGTGACAGACGCGATTGTAACGTTCGCATGACAATCGCGTCCGGAATTTCGTCAGGCCATATGCCCGGCGTGTAATCTTTAAATAATCTACATTAAGTTCTTAAGTTACGCTTCCCGAGGGTTTAAAAGTCGCTTCCGGTTGTTGTAGTGCATCTCTGTTATTAGCTTGCTTTATTCGACGCCGAGGAATTTTGAAATCTTTCAATACCTGTGCCGCGCAAAACCAGCCGCTCAGTATGGCGCCGGTAAATCCTCCGCCCGGAAAAGTGTAAGCCGATGCAAAATACAGGCCTTTGATCGGCGACTTTGCCGGTAAGCGGTACAAACCGTCCTGGCCGGGTATTTGCGCAAACCCGTAGACCGAACCGCCCGGATTCCAGGTGTAGCGCCGGATGGTATGGGGAGTTCCGACTTCATAGGTTTCAACACGCTCACGGAATCCCGGTAGAATACGTTCCATTCTCCGAAAAAACTGAAGCGCCACCACTTCTTTTTTAGCGCGGTAATCCGCTGCACTCAATCCCTCCCAATCGTTCAGATAATCGACGCAACAAAACGCGCCCACGCTGCGCGGTGCTGCGGATAAACCCGCGTCGATTCGACTATAATCTACAAAAACGAATCCACGTTCGGAGTAGGGCGCCCGGTTGTTGGCGGTCAATTCGTCGAGGTCCGCTATTGTATGAGGCGCTACGAAGGTGGCGTACTGTCCCCGACCGGTCGGTTGAGGCGGAGACTTAAAGCCCACATAAATACTCAACAGAGAGCAGGATGAAACACGATTGGCTATGGATCGCTGTAGCTTCGTTCGATACGGATCAGGCAGCATATCCGGTATATTGGGAACGGCACTGTTGGCGATCACTACGGCGGCCTGCGCCCGGGACGGCTCTTTATGGCGGCCATGATTGCGTTCAAAGCACACACCCCTGGCCCGTCCGTCCTCGATGATTATACTCGTAACTCTTTGATTGAATTTAATATCACCGCCATGCTGCCGAATGATATCGGCCAGATAATCGGACAGCATCTGTGATCCGCCCTTTATATAGTGTCCGCCACCGGAATAGTATCCGCCCTGTGCCATACAATAGTAGATCATGGACATGGAGTCGGGATCGTCATGATAGTATCCCAGATTGGCCAATAGAATCTGTTTTAATTCGGTGTCGCCGATGTGAGCATTTAAGAATTGGCCCAGATTCTTTTTCATATTGCGAACCAGCATAGGAAACAATAGCGGGAACACCGGCAGTGCCAGAGCCACCTTCCAGCGCGGCATACTCTGCAGGCGGATTACCTCGCTGCGCACACCGATTAACGTATCGAAATAGGTTTGAATGCCGCGCGCTTCCGCCGGGAATTTCTGCATGAGCGCCTCCCGGGCATTTTCGATGCCATCCGGCATGACAAAATCAAAACTACCCGACTCGGTGAGGGTCCGATAAAACTCGGGAAGCTTGATGAACTCCAGATGATCGAATACCCCCAGCTCTTCGAAGATTTTAAGTTTGATGTCCTGCGCATCCAGGCCGTCCATTTCATGCAGACCTACTTCCATGGTGAAGTTTCTACGCTTGAACGTCGTGGCACACCCGCCTGGAACTACATGCTGTTCCAGCATCAGAATGCGTCGGCCCTGGCGCGCCAACCGCGCACCGGCGGTCAATCCGCCCAGTCCGCTGCCGATGATTATAACATCGTAGGTATTGTTATACGACATGTCGATTTCCTTTAACTGGTATTCGGTACACTTTAGCTGTAATCGATACTGGCAATCGACCGGTGATTATTGAATCAGTCGAATGTGCATGGTCCGATTCGCGTTTAACGAAAAAACCGTCTCATTAAAGTCGGGGGGGCCCAGGTTTGAATCCGGATTGCGGGAGAAGCCGTACGGTTCGGTGGGCATACCCACCCAGTTTGTATCCAGCCGCATATTCGAGTTTAAGTCCTGGTACACGGTGACGCTGTATTCCCCGGTGGGAATCTGCACGAGCGGAATCTGTATGCGTGTGTTGTTAATTGGTATACGCAGCCGTCGATACGGCAACCGGGTCGTACTTAAATACGTATCGGCCCGGTTATGCAAGGCCACCATCAGGTACCCCTGCCGGACTGATACGGAGTCGAATATCAGCGTAAGGGTGTGTAAATCTTCCGTATCGTTCGTTGCGGTCTGGGCCGGTGTGCCCGGTACCAAGACGAAATAAACCATCGCCAGTAATGCGAATATGGGAAGGCCCGGATATTCAGGCAGTGTTATGCGAATTGGTTTGTTGCGTTGTGTATTCATTGTATCTCCAATATATCATAAAAGTGAAAGATAAATTCGCGTGTGCAATGCGGAAGGATTGCGCCTGGAAGTGTAACTATCGTTATATCATATTTGAAAAACGTCCGTATAAATCTCTTTTGAAAAGCGCCCTTAGAAATCGGCTCGTAAATCACGCCGGCGGTCTGCCCTCGTTGTTGCTGTCCGAGCCTGAATCGATCGGCAACGAGATGTGATCAGATCATTTTTTGGAAGTTTCGGCAAGCCGGGGCGCACCAATGCTATCTGATACGTACCAACGCTACATGAGCGGCATGAAAGGTATCGATCAATCCCGGGTGATTCCCAGGGCCTGCTTTAAATCGGCAACGTAATTGCGTCCCACCCGCAGGCAGCTTTGTTCTTCGTCGCGCAAAAACGCCAGATAGGAACC
>JAGRMX010000372.1 GCA_020441025.1 Leptospiraceae bacterium | reverse complement strand
CCTGGCCGTTGCCGCTCAAAGCATTCAACGATTGATGCGATGCGGTGCCCTGCGTACGACGCATTTCGGTTTGTTCGACCGGCCCTTCGATCTGGACCCGGAAAATGAATTCGGCGATTTGTTCTTTGATGGATTCCACCATGGCATCGAACATGCGAAAGCCTTCCAGTTTGAACTCCACCAGTGCGTTGTTTTGCGCGATGCCTACGGTCCATATCCCCTCACGCAACTGGTCCATGAGATACAGATGCTCTTTCCAACGAGCGTCGATCACATCCAGAGCGATGCGTCGTTCCACATAATTATAATTTTCTTCGCCGACTTTGCTCACCTTCTCGGCATAAAACGCCTGACATTTTTCCCAGACGGTTTCGAAAATAGCGAGTTGCGGATTGCGCTCCCGGGAATAGTCGTCGGCGTTGATGTCCAGCTCTACGTGCATGCCGCTGCGTAACCACTCGAGCAATCCTTCCATATCCCAGCGAGTGGTGTCCGCTCCGGGGCAGTGCTCTACGATGCGTGCTTCCACCACTTCTTCGGCCCAGGATAGCAAATGCTTGCGTACATCCTTGTTGGCAAGGATGACATCGCGTTCCTGGTATACGAAGGTCCGTTGACGATTCATCACTTCGTCGTATTCCAGCAGGTGTTTTCGAATGTCGAAGTTGTGCCCTTCCACACGCTTCTGGGCCCGGGCAATAGCCCGGTCCACCATGCGCGCTTCGAGCTCTTCGTTCTCGGGCATGCCGATGCGGGTCATGATGTTCTTAATGCGGTCTCCACCGAATATGCGCATCAGGTGATCATCGAGACTTAAATAAAATCGACTGGAACCGGGGTCGCCCTGCCGACCGGAACGACCGCGCAACTGATTGTCGATTCGGCGCGATTCGTGCCGCTCGGTACCGATTATATGCAGACCGCCCGCATCCTTTACCGCTTTATGTTGATTGAGCCATATTTGCGAACGATCGTAAATATCTTTGCAGGCCTGCTGCTTTGCCCCGTAGATTTTAATCAGTTGTGATTTAGCCGCTTCAAATTGCTTTTTCAGCATCATTTCTTTGAACGCTTTAATCTCCGGGTCCGCATCTTCCAGCTCTTCCAGATCCGCGGTGTACTGCGGCGCGCCGCCCAGCACAATGTCGGTACCCCGTCCGGCCATATTGGTGGCTACCGTAACCGAACCGGGCGCGCCGGCCTGTGCGACGATCTCGGCTTCACGCTGATGTTGTTTGGCGTTAAGTACGTTATGCGTGATACCCGCTTTTTTCAGCATTCCGGCAAGCTTTTCCGATTTTTCAACCGAGATGGTTCCGACAAGTACCGGTTGTTTGCGTTGCTGACACTCGCCGATCTCTTTAATGATGGCGTTCCATTTAGCGTCTTCAGTGCCGTATACCCGGTCGGGGTGATCGATACGGGCGATGGGTTCGTTGGTCGGAATGACCGTCACACCCAGATTATAAATTTTCTTAAATTCTTCCGCTTCCGTGTCGGCCGTTCCGGTCATACCGGATAATTTGGGGTACATTCTAAAAAAGTTTTGAAATGTAATGCTGGCCAGCGTCTGAGTTTCTTTTTTGATCTGTACGCGCTCTTTAGCTTCAATGGCCTGATGCAATCCGTCTCCGTACCGACGGCCTTCCATAATGCGTCCGGTGTGCTCATCGACGATCATCACGTCGCCTTCGCGCACAATGTAATCGACTTCATTATGATAGATTAAATGCGCGCGCAGGGCCTGATGAATATGCGCCACAATTTCGGTATTTTCCGGCGCGTACAGGTTTTCAATCTTTTGCAGCTCTTCCACCCGGCGCACGCCTTCGTCGGTTAACAGTACGTTGCGGGCCTTTTCATCCATATCGTAATAATAGCCCCGAATAACATGCGGCTCCTCTTTGCCGGGTTCCACTTCGATCGGTTCCGGATCGGGTGCGTCTTTTTCATCGCGAATCAAGGCTCGCACGGTCCGATCGATATCCACATAGCGATCCGTGTTTTGCTCGGTAGGACCGGAAATAATCAACGGAGTGCGCGCTTCATCAATCAGAATCGAATCCACTTCATCCACAATGCCGTAGTTAAAGCCGCGTTGAACCCGAAAAGACCAATCGGTAACCATATTATCACGCAGATAATCAAAACCCAATTCGTTATTGGTGCCGTAGGTTATGTCCGCCGCGTATGCCGCCTGACGTTGATTGTGATCCAGGTTGTGCTGAATGATGCCCACGGACACTTTCAAGAAATCATAAATCGGTTTCATCCATTGCGCGTCCCGACGGGCCAGATAATCGTTTACCGTAACAACATGCACCCCTTTGCCGGAGAGTGCGTTCAAATAAACGGGACCGGTGGATGTGAGCGTCTTACCTTCCCCGGTTTTCATTTCGGCGATCAGACCGTAATGTAATACCATACCGCCGATCATCTGCACGTCGAAATGGCGCATACCCAGTGTCCGCCAGGCCACTTCCCGCACTGTGGCAAACGCTTCACATAAAATGTCGTCCAGTGTTTCCCCGTCGGCCAGGCGAGCTTTAAAGCGATCCGTCTGCGCCGCGAGTTCCTCATTTGAAAGCGCCTGCATGGACGGTTCCAGCTCGTTGATGCGGTCAACATACGGCTGTAATTTTTTAATATCTCGTTCGTGCTTCGTGCCGAAGAGTGAATCTACAACTTTCTTAATCATGACAAATCGGTTCCAGTTAGCGGGGGGATGCTTGAAAAAGCCGAGAGCGACCGCTTTTCATTCTGCTACTACACTTCGGCCTGGGGCCCTGCCATGCGACCATTTTTCTTGCTGTCCAGTGAAAGCTCACGTCCCCAGATTGGTCCCTGGATCGATCAATGGAAAGCTTGCGTTATTCGCTGTCCGCGCGGAAATGATCCCTTAGAAATAATCCCATATCCGGACTGAAACAGCGCGGTGAGTAACGCTTGTCCAATTTGCGCGCGCAACATACAGTCGACTCTATCTCCGGAGACGGACAGACACCGCTGTAATAAAGAAAGAATCTTATAACGAATATGTCAAGATTGGAACGATATGCACTGGCTCTGATAGTGACACTTTCCGCCGTCGGCGTGGCGGTTTGGTTTGTGGCCCGGACTAATTCCCGCCTGGACGCATTACTTAACATTCGTAGACCCATTATCATTTCCTCGGCGGTTATGGGCAATCCGGATGTGGATCTGCGGGCCATCATGGATGCAGATCCACGTACGGCCGTTAACGGGCTATACGCCACCGGACGTCCGGTCGCCCCGCATGATGCGGCCTACGCCTTCGATCAACGCATTCACCAGGCTTTTATCATGTTCCCGCTGGGACTCAGTCATTTCCCGGGCAATCCCCCCCGGCGTAATCCGCTGCGCAGCATGCGCATATGGAGCGGCGACCAGAGTGATTCGGACAGTTTCGCTCGATACGCCCGTCCGCGTACCATTCAGCTGATCTTTTACTTGCAGAAGATAGTGGATTTCGATCGAGAGTATCGATTGCAAGAGGCTCCCGTTTATTGGACGCGTCGCGAATTCAAACTGGAAGATAGCGGCGGCGAGCAAACCGTACCACTCGCGTTTCTCGATTTCAACGCACGCATCCCCGAATCCAGCGGATTTCCGGACAACATTTACGCCATCTGGGTGCGCATGGACATTCTGGATTATTATAGCGGTTCGGAATACGACCGAAATATAGCCGTATCTGAAATCAGTTTTGAACGGGATATCAGTTCCAGATAATCCCACACTCGCACACAGCAACAATATGTTCAGCAATCAATTGAATTCGCCACATAAAGAAGGTCCGGCATGAGTCGCAATCGTGTGTTACAGATCCGCAAGTACTTCAGTCACATCCCGGTTCCGGCTTCCATTCAAAAGAGTTTCTACACCATGTACCGCATA
>JAGRMX010000371.1 GCA_020441025.1 Leptospiraceae bacterium | reverse complement strand
GATCTTCGTAAAATTCCTGCTCCACATCCGAACCTTCCATGCGCGGGCCGCGCCGACCGCCGGACCGCCGATTGCCCGACCGTTCTTTTTTTCGGGCCGGAATCACACGTACGCGTTTATACACCCCATGCCCGTCCGATTCCGTGTATACCCTGTCATCTTCTTCCAACGCCAGGTGAATGATCCGACGCTCATACGGATTCATGTAGTTTAACAGAATCGATCGACCCGACTTCGCAACCCGATCGGCCATTCGTTTCGCCAGCTTTTGCAGACTTTTCTGACGGCGGGTGCGGTACGCTTCCACATCCACCATGATGCGTTGATCGCTTTTGGTGTTTGTATTAACGATCAGGTTCACAAGGAATTGCACCGCATCGAGTGTGCGTCCATGTTTACCGATGATAAATCCTGAATCTTCGGACGACACTTCAATATACAAATTGCCTTCACGTTCACCAACCTGAAGGACTTCCGCTTCAATGCCCATCTTTTCCAGAATACTCATCAATACTCCCCGCACATGGGCGTCCCGGGGAGTGTTCTCTGTCGGATAAATCCGCACTGCGGTGGGTCCGCCTTTTATCAAACGCATAAACCCGCCGCTTGAGCCGGCCGCTTCAACTTCCACCTGGTCGGCATCAATACCCAGAAGTTCAAGAGCGGCTTCCTCGGCCTCCGCGCGGCTCTTGCCTTCCGCTTCATATAAATAGTAGCTCATGGCTATTCTCCTGAATAATCAAATCAGTACAAATTTATCTCCGGCGAACATATTTCAGGCTTTGGCCGTCGCCGGATCATCGTCGTCGCTCACCAACCGATTGTTGGCCACCTGCCAGATGATTGAGATGAAGTTCTGCACGGTCCAGTACAGGGTCACGCCACTGGGCATAGACCAGAAGAAGAACAACATCATCACCGGCATCATGTACATTATCATCTTCTGATTGGGATCGGTGACCATGGTGGTAAACCTTTGCTGCAAAATCTGGCTGGCCGCCATGACCAGCGGTAGAATATTCAATCCCACATCTATGAACGGCAATGTCATTATCGTATCCGGACTGGAGAGATCTTTCATCCACCAGATAAACGGACTGTTCCATAGTTCAATGGAGCCGGAAAAGGCGCTATACAGCGCAATGAACACGGGCATTTGAATGAAAATCGGCAGACAGCCCTTCATGGGATTTACGCCGTGCTGCTTGTACAGCTCCATCATCTTCTTATTTTTTTCCTGCGGATTGTCGGCGTAAGTTTTATTCAGTCGATCGATTTCGGGCTTGAGCTTACTCATGCGCTTCATGCTCTTGGCCTGCATCTGGTTCAACGGGAATGTAAGCAGTTTAAAACCAACCGCAATGATAATAATCACCCAGCCATAGTTGCCGATCTCCGAATAAAGCAAGTGCATCAACCACACCACGCCGCGCTGAATTACGGAAAAGAAGGCATGAAAGCGAGATGTAAAAATCACATCGCTGGCTTTGGGGTTGGGATTCTCGGTGCCGAATTCGGCCAACATCAAATCAGCGCGATTAAAGTCGTGCGCCGCCGGCGATCGAATGCCCACAAAAACGCGATTATCAAGAATCAACGCATCCCGACGTTCTTTCTGTAATTCGCGAATGCGGACGGCTGTTCCTTCTTCCGGCGGGACCGGATTCCCCTGCGCGTCGAAGATAGCGTCAATACCGCCAATGTCGATGGGAGTGCCTTCATTGCCTTCCAGTTTGAAAGCATTGAACATAGACGTATAGGCTTCCCGTCCGGTGGCGTCCTCATCATTGCGGTAAATAAAACCGTCCGGTATTTGCAAACTGACGTTTTCAGGGTACAGAAACTCGCTGTATGCGAAGAAGTAGCGGCTGGTGGAACCCATCAACTTCAGACTATCCTGGATTTCGATGTACTTTGAGTAACGGTCGCCGCGATCATGCGAAGAACAGCCGAAAGGAAAGCCGCAACCGGCACCGCCCGATCCGCCCTTGTGATAATTACTACGATTGATCAGTTCGTCGTTCCAGAAAAAAAAGCGACCATAACCGGACAGCGTATAGGAATCTTTTTTGTCCGTAACCGGACCCAGGTCTCCGAACGTTTTGAAATACAAATCACCCCACAGTTCTTTGCCGCCTTCGACGAACTTGAGGTCCATATCTTCCCGGCTGCTGTTATGCAGAATCGTTACCTGGTGAAAATAGTTCTCACCGCGAAAAAAGCGGTATACTTTGGTCAAATCCAGTACTTCATTTTTATAACGCAGATTATCTAAACGATAGCGCACTTCATATACGCCGTTTTGTTCATCCTCCTCGTAACCGATTTCACGAAAGGCGGCCTCATTCATGGGCGGTTGTCCCAGCTCTTCCGCGTAGCGCCCGTCAAAGTACAGATGAAACTGGAAATCCATTCCATTATAACGCGTAATTTCCAGGGCCTTGTTATCGATGGCAAGTTGATCCCCGGTTTTTTGAATTACCTGCATCGGTAAATCCAGGTCACCGTGACTCTTAATGTACAATCGATCAATCCGACCGCCCCGGGTATCCAGAACCGCAATGTGCGTTCCCGTATCGATGACGCGCTGGTTGCCCCGCTCGGTGCGGGGAAAAATAAAATTATTGTATGCCCGACCCGGATCTTCAATGACCTGAGGTGCGTTCTCTACTGGTTCTTCATCCTGAAAAAAATACTGAAAACCAAACATGATCAACAGTCCGATGAGAAATACCGGCAGAAAAGATGAGCCCGGATTTGTTTGCTCTTTACTATTATCCATTGTTATTCGTTCCGTTTATCGGGATAAGATCTGATTGTGGGCCTGTGGGCGGCCCTTCTTCCGGTACGACCGGGTCAAAATAGCCTTTCGAAAAGGGCTGACATCTCAATATGCGCCAGACGGATTTTAAGCAGGCTCTAAAAAAGGAAAAACGCTCAAAGCATTCCCGGGCATATTCCGAACAGGTGGGATGAAAGCGACAACGACCGACCATGAATCGGCCCAGGGTCAACTGGTAACCACGAATCAGTAGAATTGCTATACGATTCATTCTCTCAGGACTCCTGATCGCCGCAGTATCAATTGATATGCCTGCCGGCGCTCAGCAGAATCCAGGTCCAGAAGTCTTCGGCGGGGAAAGATGGCGATATATACGCCGCGTGCGATTTTATCCGAAAACGGATCGGCCGTTTCTCTGGTTATTCGCTTTAATCGATTGCGTGTAACCGCATTGCCCAGTTGCCTGGAAACACATACCGCGAATTGCGCGGGCGTGTCGGTTCCGGATGGACAGATCCGGAGTGCGAAAACCGGTCCGGCATAAAAAGTGCCGGTAGAAAACAGCTTCTGAAAATTCTTACGTCCCTTTATCGTCGATCGACGAAATTGTCTGGTACCCAGATTACTCCTCTTCCGGATTATTTCTTATGCAGCATATCCGAAATTGTGAGAGTATATCTACCTTTCTGGCGACGTCTGGCCAGTGTTTTACGGCCGCCCCGGGTAGCCATTCTCGCACGGAAGCCATGTGTACGGGCTTTTCTGATTTTGCTGGGCTGGTATGTTCGTTTCATGGGATTTCCCTGTCAGTAGTATATGAGTGCTTTTATATTAAATTGATGTATTGCAGCCCGGTTTTTCTGGATGAGCCCATTTTCAGGCAACGATCAGTCAAAATTCGTCTGGCCGGACTCAGGGTCAACAGCAAAACCTTCAGAAAGGGTCGGAATGCTTAAGCCAATACCGATTATCAAATCCGCAGTCTTCGCGCCATAGCAGGCAAGATACGCCAATTGACGTTATACGATCAAAATGCTCCAATTTATTCCCATACAAGTATTCACTCCAAAGCAGAGCATCCCATTTGTAATGTCCTCAGAATACATTAATTGTAGAAAGTGCCGTTCTGCCGATCGACAGCGGGCGGTAAACG